>NZ_JBEOUK010000036.1:0-979 GCF_040304045.1 Kitasatospora sp. NPDC094016 | reverse complement strand
AGAAGCCACCGCCGGACGGGCGGTCGTCACGACGGAAGCCACCGCGGTCGCCACCACGGTCATCGCGGTTGAAACCACCCGACGGGCGGTCGTCACGACGCGGACGGTCGTCACGGTCACGGTTGAACCCGCTCGGACGGTCATCGCGACGGAAACCGCCACCACCCGACGGGCGGTCGCCACGGTCACGGTTGAAACCGCCACCGGACGGGCGGTCGTCACGACGGAAGCCACCGCGGTCGCCACCACGGTCATCGCGGTTGAAACCACCCGACGGGCGGTCGTCACGACGCGGACGGTCGTCACGGTCACGGTTGAACCCGCTCGGACGGTCATCGCGACGGAAACCGCCACCACCCGACGGGCGGTCGCCACGGTCACGGTTGAAACCGCCACCGGACGGGCGGTCGTCACGACGGAAGCCGCCACGGTCGCCACCACGGTCATCGCGGTTGAAACCACCGGACGGACGGTCGTCACGACGCGGACGGTCGTCACGGTTGAAGCCGCCACCGGAGGGACGGTCATCGCGACGGTAGCCGCCGCCCTGACGGTCGTCCCGACGGGCGCCGCCACGGTCGTTCGACCAGCCCCCACGGGACCGGGGCTCGTAGCCTCGGCCGTCGTCCGATCGACGCTCGGGACGGTCCTGGGGCTGGTTCGACATCGTGGTGACTCCTTCTGCTGCTTCAGCTCCACCGCGGACTGAGCAACTCCGCTGCCGTCACGCGGTTTCGGCGCCGGCCTCCTGGCCGCGCACCATCTCCATTGTCCGACATCCCGGAACACTCCGCCTGGGCGAAGGTCCCGGCCTGCCGGGGTACTACTCGTTCGCAAAACACAAAAAGGCCGCGGCCCCAGCGAATCGCTGGGGCCGCGGCCTTGAATAATTGTTCGGCGGCGTCCTACTCTCCCACAGGGTCCCCCCTGCAGTACCATCGGCGCTGTAAGGCTTAGCTTCCGGGTTCGGAATGTAACC
>NZ_JBEOUK010000035.1:0-89796 GCF_040304045.1 Kitasatospora sp. NPDC094016 | reverse complement strand
GGACAGCTACCTCGCAGGCCTCCACCTCCGTGGCGCGATGATCTGGATCAAGGACCTCACCCGGACCCGTTGATCACGACCGAATACGCGCCCTAACGCCGCAACGCGGTCCGCGCCCGTCGCCGCAGCCCGCCGCCCCGGCACCTCACGGCAGCACCTCCGACAGCCGGACGAAGCGCCGCCCCTGCGCCAGCAGCCCCGGCACCGCCGCCGCCACCCCGGGGGCGGTTCCGCCGCCAGGGTGGTTCATGTGGCAGATCACGATCGCCCCCGGCGGGGCCGCCGCGATCTCCTGCCGCACCTCGGCGGCGCTGAGCGTCGCCCCGCCGTCGCCGTTCACGGTGAAGCCCGCGGCGCGTTCCCCCAGGTCGGCGACCATCCGGGCGGCGACGTCGTCGTAGTGCGCGGTACCGGAGCGGAAGAACCGCACCGGGTGGCCGAGCAGCCCGGCGAGCTTGTGCGCGTTGCCCGCGACCTCGTCGTACACCTCGCCGACGCCACCGGTGCCGGCGATGCCGTAGGCGGAGCGGCCGGTGACCGAGAGCGGGCGGTGGACGGTGCCGTGGTTGCCGATCTCGAAGAGCGGATCGGCGGCGAGCTGCTTGAACACGTCCGGGTTGGCGTCGATCCAGCGGGCGTTCAGGAAGAGCGTGGCGCGGACGGAACGTTTCCGCAGGAAGTCGATCAGGTCGGCGTCGTACCCGTTCCCGCCGGGGCCGCCGCAGGCGTCGAAGGTGAGCGCCGTCGCGCTCTCGCCGTCGGGCAGCCTGGTGGTCACCCCGGTGACCTCCATCCCCCACTGCTTCGGCGCGGTGCCGCCGTACCGGTCGACCAGCTCGGCCCGGGTCGGCTCCCGGCTCGCGCGCGCGGCGGTCGGGGTGGGCGTCGGGGGCTCCGACGGCGTCGCCGCCGATATCGCCGAGGCCTCGGAGGCCTCGGAGGCCTCGGAAACCGAAGCGGAAGCCACCGGGGCCACCGGGGCCGCCGCCCCGCCGCCCGCCGAGGGCCCGCACCCCGCCAGCGTGCTCCCGGCCACCGCCGCCAGCAGCGCCCGCCGACTCAGTGCCACACCCGCCTCCTCCGCGATGATCCGATCCGCTCGTTATGAATATGAACGGACTATTCGTCACCGCCCGCAACTCGCCGACCCGGCCGACGGCGACCCCCTTCACCGACCCGCCCCCCGCCCGTGGGCCCCGGCTCACCCCTGATTCACCGCCACGGGTAAGGGGCCGAACGGACCCGCCCGCCCCGACCCGGAGGACCCGATGCCCACCGACCACGACACCCCACGCCCCGCCCGTCGCGACCTCCTCCGCACCGGCCTCACCACCGGAGCCGCCGCCGCCCTCGGCCTCGCCGCGACCACCCCCGCCGCCGCCTCCGCACCCGGCGCCCCCGGCACGCCGAACACCCCCGGCACCCCCGGCACCCCCGGCACCGAGCGGACCCTCACCCTCACCGGCCACCTCCCCACCGGCGCCCCCGACTTCGTCTACCTCCCCGTCGAAGTCCCCGCCGGCGTCCGCGAGATCGCCGTCGGCTACGGCTACGACAAACCCCCGGTCCCGGCCGGCACCCCTGGCAACTCCTGCGACATCGGCATCTTCGACGAACGCGGCACCGACCTCGGCGGCCCCGGCTTCCGCGGCTGGTCCGGCGGTTTCCGCACCGAGTTCAGCCTCGCCCGCGACACCGCGACCCCCGGCTACCTCCCCGGCCCGATCAACCCGGGCACCTGGCACCTCGCCCTCGGCCCCTACCAGATCGCACCGCAGGGGCTGGACTACCACGTCCAGGTCACCCTCCGGTTCGGCGCCCCCGGGCCGGCGTTCACCCCGCACTACCCGTCCGAGCGGGCCCGCGGCCGCGGCCGCGCCTGGTACCGGGGCGACTGCCACCTGCACACCGTGCACTCCGACGGACGGCGCCTCCCGGAGGAGGTGGCCGCCGGAGCCCGCGCGGCCGGCCTCGACTTCATCGTCTCCACCGACCACAACACCAGTTCCTCGCACGCGGTCTGGGGCCCGCTGGCCGGCCCCGACCTGCTGATCATCCCGGGCGAGGAGATCACCACCCGCAACGGCCACTGGCTGGCCCTCGGCCTCGAAGCGGGCCAGTTCGTCGACTGGCGCTACCGCTCCCGCGACGAGGAGTACCCGCGCTTCGTCCGTCAGGTCCGCCGCTCCGGCGGCCTGGTGGTGCCCGCGCACCCGTACTGCCCGTACGTCGCCTGCCAGTGGAAGTTCGGCTACGAGCAGGCCGACGGCGTCGAGGTGTGGAACGGGCCCTGGACGTACGACGACGAGTCCGCGGTCGACACCTGGGACGGCCGGCTCGCCGTCGCCCTGCGCGAGGGCCGTTCCTGGCTGCCCGCCCTGGGCAACAGCGACGCGCACAGCGCCCCGCAGGTGATCGGCTCCCCGCACAACGTCGTCCTGGCCGAGGACCTCACCCGGGACGCGATCCTCGACGGGCTGCGCGACGGGCGCAGCTGGCTCGCCGAATCCGCCGCCGTCCAGCTGGAGTTCACCGTCACCGGGCACGGCCGCCGGGCCGGCATCGGCGAGGAGCTGGCCGTCCCGGCGGACGCCCCGCTGGACGTGCGGCTCACCGTCTCCGGCGTCCCCGGCGGGACGGTCCGTCTGCTCACCGACGAGGGCCAGCTGCACCAGGAGTCACTGCCCGCCGACGGCTCCGGCACGGTGGTCTGGCGCACGACGGCCTCGCTCGCCGCCTACGTCCGGGCCGAGGTCCGCCACCCGAAGCCGGACGGGTCGCCGGGCAGGGGCAACGCGATGGGCCCGGACCTCCCCTGGGGCCCGATGGCGGCCCTCACCAACCCGATCGTGCTGCGCGTCGAGGACCGCTGAGCGCTCCGGAGCAGGAGTGGGGACGACTCGGGGCACCGGCGTGGACTAGGTTGATCCCCGAAAGCACCAGTCGTAGGGACGAGGCGGTCGGCTGTCCGTATCCGGGCCGGCCGGCCCGTCCGCACTCCGACCGCCTCGCCCCGGCTACCCGTCCGTCCCCGGCCCGCGAAGGGATCAGCAGCTGTGAACCGTACGACCGTAGGTGGGCCGGAGCTCGGGGGCGGCCGGGGCGCCGGCGGCGTCCTCGTCCTCGTCGACCCGGCCGGGGCCGGCCAGAGCCCGGTCGCGAGCCGGCTCGCGGAGGAGCTGCACCCGAGCGTCCACCTGCGTGCGCACGACTTCCTGCGGGTCATCCGGCGCGGCCAGCTCCCGCCGCACCTCCCCGAGGCCGAGCGGCAGAACACCACCGCCCTCGCCGCCGCCGCGCAGGCCGCCTTCGCCTACGCGACCGGCGGCTACCAGGTCATCGTCGAGTGCCCGGCCGCCCCGCCCACCCTGGACACCTTCCGCCGCGAGAGCCGCACCACCGGCGCCGCCCTCCACCTCGTGGTCCTCCAGCCCACCCCGGGCGCCGTCCCCGGCCCGCACACCCTGGACACCAGTTCCCTCACCCCCGCCGGCGCCGCCGAGTCCATCCTCGCCGCCCTCACCCGCCGCACCCACCTCCTCGGCTGGTGACCGCGCCGGGTGCCCGGGGCCCGGGCACCCGGCCCGCACGGCTGCGCCCCCGCCACCCCGTCGATCGCCTCCCGCGGGAAGTCGGCGTCGCCGTCCCGCGCGCCCGGTAGCCGCCCGGGGTAGTGCGGCGGTGTTCTGAGCCCCCCGGGCCACCTCCGCGCCCCTTTCCCGCCCCGGACCGCAGTCCATCACGTACCGTGTTCGGATCAGCACCGGTTTGGGTACGTACCTCGGCGCGCCCGACGGGTGCCGAGCACCGCGGAGCCGGTCACAGCGCCGCCGCACCGTCACACAGCACGTCCAGCGCCCCCGGTCCGGGGTCGTCACTCCACCGCCGAGACCGGGTACATCACACACCGGGAGACCGACCGTCATGAGCCACGACCACATCCCCGCCCCCGTACGCCGGACCTACGGTGCGGGCGATCTGTCCCGGGCCGCGAGTTTCGCCGGTGGATTCATCAACTTCGGCTACTGGCAGGGCATGGACCTCACCGCCCCGACGACCGAGGACCGGGTCCACAGCCAGGAGCAGCTCTACCGGCGGGTCCTGCGGGAGTTCGCGGAGCCACGCGAGCGGCTGCGGCTGGCCGAGGTCGGCTGCGGGCGCGGGCTCGGCGCGGCGCTCGCCCTGCGCGAGTTCCGGTTCGGGAGCGTGACCGGCGTCGACATCCACCCGGACCAGATCGAGCGCGCCCGCGCCGTCAACGCCAAAGCCCTGGCCACCTACCCCGACCGGCTGGCCTACACCTTCGGATCGGCCAACCAACTCCCCTTCGCCGACGCCTCCCTGGACGGCGTCTACTCCGTCGAGGCCGCCCAGCACTTCCGCGAACTCACCGGCTTCGCCCGCGAGACCGCCCGGGTGCTACGCCCGGGCGGCCGACTCGTCGTGACCACCTTCTTCGCCTCCGCCGGACCGGACATCACCGAGCGCCTGAACATCCTCCTCGCCAGCTTCGCCGACGGCCTCGACGTCCCCCACCCCCTCGCCGCCTTCACCAGCGACCTCGCCGCGGCCGGCTTCACCACCGTCACCACCGAGTCCATCGGCGACGCCGTCTGGCCCGGCCTCGACCGCTACCTCACCGACGCCGTCCCTCCCGGCCACTGGAGCCGCAACTTCCTCCCCACCTGGCGCAGCGGCCTCCTCGACTACCACGTCGTCACCGCCACCCGGCCGGGGCCGGCGGAAACGGCCCGCCAGCCGATCTGACGAACCGCCCTGCGGCAGCGCGGCGGACCTGGCACAGGCCCGTCCCGTCACGAGGCCCTGGCGACTCCCCCGCGCCCTCCGCGCCCGGCGGCCGCGACGCGCCGGATCAGCCGACCGCCGCGCCCACCCGCGGCGCCGGCTCGGCCGCCGGGACGGCCAGGGCCGCCAGCCGGCGCAGGCTGGCCCGGCGCTGGAGCGCGCCGAGGCCGACCGTCGCCGCGCCGAGGGCCAGCCAGCCGGCCGGACCGGCCGTCATCACCACGCCGGTGAGCAGCAGCGGGCCCACCGACTTCTGCACCGACTGGGCCATCCCGGCCACCCCCAGGTAGGAGGCCTGGGCCCCCGGGGGTGCCAGGACGACCGCCAGCTCCCAGGAGCTCACCGAGCGCATCAGCTCCGCCAGCGTGACCAGCATCGCCGCGGCGAGCAGCGCGAGCGAGGCCGTCCACGGCCCGCCGCCGGTGGCGAGCGCGGTCAGCAGGCAGCAGCCGAGCAGCGTCAGGCCGTACCAGCCCACCGCCGCGGCCGCCCCGCGCGAACCCTCCGCCCGTGCCGAGACGCGCAGTTGCAGGAGCACCACGAGCACCGTGTTGAGGATCAGGAAGGCCGGGACGACGGCGTGCGGTGCGCCGGTGTGGTGGACGAGCCAGAGCGGCAGGCCGACGTTGAGGATCGAGTCGTCCAGGTTCAGCGGCATGTCGAGCGCGACGAACAGCAGGTAGCCCCGGTCGCGCCAGGGGCTCGGCACGGCCGCCGGGCGGGCGGCGGGCTCATCTTCGGAGGCCGCCGCGACCAGGCCGCGCCCGGCCGGCTCCCGGGTGCGCCAGACCAGGACGGCGGCGAGGGCGAAGGAGAGCGCGTTGGCCACGATCAGCGCGCGGTAGGCGGTCGTGGTGCCCATCGCCAGGCCGATCGCCGCGATGCCCGCGCCGAGCGCGTACCCGGCGTTGGCCACGCTGCGGAACAGCGCCTGGTACGTGCCGCGCCGCTCGCCCGCGATCCGGGTGGCGAACAGCATCTCCAGGGTCTTGGCCGCCCGTTCGGCCAGGCAGGTCAGGGCGACGGCGGGGAGCAGCGTGGCGAAGTCGTCGACGGCCAGCAGCAGGCCCATCGTGCCGATCCGCAGCAGATGGCACCCGATCAGCAGCCACCGCACCGGCAGCCGTTCGGCCGCCCGCCCGGCGAGCGGGGACCCGGCGATCCCCGCCGCCGCGCCCACTCCCAGCAGCACGCCGAGCTGCCGGGCGTCCATGCCGCACACGTAGGTGAAGTACAGCACCGAGGCCGCCGCCCACACCCCGCTCCCGGTCCGGTCGACGCACTGCGCCAGCAGCATGATCCGCGCGTCCCGCCCGCCCGGCGGCTTCCGCAGCTGCGCCATCAGTCCGTTCCCCCGCATGGCAGGCCCCCCGTTGCATGATCGGCATCAATCTCGACATCAAGATACTTCACGTCGAGATAGATGTGGAAGCCCCGGCCGCGCCCGCCCGCCGCGCCCCGGGCCCGGGCCCGGGCCACCGGACCTCGACGGCGGGCGGGTGGTGCGCCACACTCTCCCCAGCAGCATCCGCGCTCCCAACGCACCGGCACGACGTCACGATCCACCGCCACATCGGAGAGCCACACGGTGACCACTCGTCAACTGCTGCACATCGCCTTCTCGTCCGGCCGAGCCGGGTCCGGTCCCGCCACCTGGGGCCAACAGGCCATCCGGGACGCCGTGAGCCGGCTCGCCCCGGCCGACGCGCCGCGCTACAACATCGCCGCGGCGGCGCCGCTCGACCCCGGGCTGCCGCTGCCCGTCCTGCTCGCCGGCCTGGAGCAACTGCTCCACCTGCACGACTCGCTGCACACCCGGCTGGTGCCGGGCGAGGCCGGCCGCCTGCGCCAAGTAGTCGACCCCGAGGGCCGTTTGGAGGTGGAGGTGGAGCACTGCGCGGAGCCGGCCGATCCGGCCGGGGCGGGCGCGCGGCTGCACGAGGAGCTGGCGGCGCTCCCGTTCGACACCGCCGCCCAGTGGCCGATCCGGGTCGGCGTGGTGGAGGTGGGCGGGTCGGCCCGATACGTGAGCCTGGTGCTCTCCCACACCGCGGTCGACGGCACGGGGATGAACCGCCTGGTGGCCGACCTGACCGCGCTCTGCCAGGGCACCTCGCCGGAGAAGCTGGCCGAGATCCGCGAGCCCGCCCAGCAACCGCTGGAGGAGGCGGAGTTCCAGGCCTCGGAGCGCGGTCGGCGGCGGGACGAGGGCGCCCGCAAGCAGTTCCTGCGCAAGCTGCGGCTGGCCCCGGCCAGGCTGTTCCCCCCGTCGGGCGAGCCGGCCGGACCGGACGCCAGGTTCCCGAACGCCGTCCTGCGCTCGCCCGCGCTGCCCCGCGCGGTGGACCGGGTGGCGGCCGCCCATCGGGTGACGTCCTCCTCGGTGCTGCTGGCGGCGACGGCGGCGATGACGGCCCGGCTGTCGGGCTCGACGGACGCGGTGCTGAACGTCGTGGTCAGCAACCGCTTCCTGCCCGAGCTGACCAACGCGGTGAGCGTCGTCGCGGGCGACGGGCTGTTCCACCTCCCGGACGCCACCGCCGAGTTCAGGGACGTCGTCCGGCGCACGAACGCCGCCGCGATCGGCGCCTACCGCCACGCCTACTACGACAAGCTCCGACTGGAGGCCGAGATCGGGCGGCTCGCCGCCGAGGACGTCCCGCTCGCGGACCGGTCCTGCATCTTCAACGACACCCGCGAGCTGGTCACCGCCTCCCCCGACACCGGGACGGGCGAGGACGCGACCACCCTGACCTGGCCGGTGGAGTTCGAGCCCCGCCCCGGCCTGACCTACGCCCTGGACGCGCTGCAGTCCCCCGGTGCACTGAGCCTGGCCATGACGGCCGACCCGACGGTGCTCCCGCGCCCGGCGATGGAACGCTTCCTGTACGGGATCGAGGAGTTGATCCTCACCGAGGCCCGCGCTCTCGAAGCACCCTAGGCCCTTGTCCGGAGGGCGCCGCATGATGCGTGGCGCCCTCCGGCGCCCCCTCACCAACGGCCCCTCCCCCCGGGCCCGTTGGCCCGCCGCTACGCTGGACCCATGCGGATCCTCATCCTCGGCGGCACCTCCTTCGTCGGCCGCGCGATCGCCGACGACGCCCTGCGCAGTGGCGCCGAGGTCGCCCTGTTCACCCGCGGCCGGACCAACCCCGGCCTCTTCCCCGCCGCCGCCCACCTGGTCGGCGACCGCGACACCGGCGACTACACCGCCCTGCACGGCGGCCGCTGGGACGCGGTGGTGGACGTCAGCGGCTACCGCCCCCGCCAGGTCGGCCAGGCCATGGACGCGCTCGGCGACCGGGTCGGCCGCTACCTGTTCATCTCCAGCCACGCGGTGTACGAGCGCGCCGGCCTCGCCCCCGGCTCGGACGAGTCCGTCCCGCGCCGCGCGCCCCTGCGCGACGCCGAGGACCTCACCGAGGAGACGTACGGCCGGCTCAAGGTCGCCTGCGAGGACGACGTCACCGCCCGCTACGGGGACAGGGCGACGATCGTGCGCCCCGGAAAGGTCGCCGGCCCGCACGACGAGCAGCGCGGGCTCACCTACTGGGCGCGCCGGGCCGCCCGGGGCGGGCGGATCGCGCTGCCGGGGCGGCCGGAGCAGCCCGTCCAGGTGGTCGACGCGCGCGACCTCGCCCGGCTGGTCGTCCGGCTGCTCCAGGACGACCGGGCGGGCGCCTTCCACGCCGTCGGCCCGGCCGAACCGACCACGCTGGGCGGACTGATCGCCACCTGCGCCGAGGTCGCGGGCACCGAGGTGGAGGTCGTCCCGGTGCCGCCGGAGAGCGCGCCGCCGCCGTTCTTCCCGCTGGTCCGGGCCGCGCCGCTCTGGCCCGGACAGCAGCGCAGCGCCGCCCGGGCCAGGGCGGCCGGGCTGCCGGCGACCCCGCTCGCGGTCACCGCCGCCGACGTGCTCGCCTGGGACCGCGAGCGTGGCGAACCGCCCCTCGGCCACGGCTTCACGCCCGAGCAGGAGGCCCGGGTGCTGGCCGAAGCGACGGGGTCGAGGCCCTGAACGGCCGCCGGCCCCGCACCGCACCGCACGACCGAGCAGGACGGACTGCTCGACGGCCACCCCGTCCTGATCGATTGTCAGTGGCACGCGCTATGGTCGGCCCCGAACGATCCCACCAGCACCTGCACAGCACCGCCAGGGGGCACCATGACCGCGCACCGCACCACCGCGCACAGCGCCGGCCCGCGCACCACCCCGCTCGACGCACCCCTCGACACCCCGCTCGACGCGTCGCTCGGCACCGCCGATCTCGTCGAGGGCTGGCGGCGGGTGGGCGTCCGCGAGGGCATGGCGGTGATCGTGCACTCCTCGCTCTCCAGCCTCGGCCGGGTCGACGGCGGCGCCGCGGCCGTGGTGGCCAGCCTGCGCGAGGCGGTCGGGCCCGGCGGCACCGTCGCGGTGCCCACCTTCACCACCGCCGTCGTCCGGGATCCGGCACCGGAGCACACCGGCCCGCCGAGCCCCGAGGTCGCCGAACGGCGCGCCGCCGTCCCGCTGTTCCACCCCGGGCTCCCCTCCCCGATGGGCGCCGTACCGGAGGCGCTGCGCGTGCTGCCGGAGAGCCTGCGCAGCACGCATCCGCAGGCCTCGGTCGCCGCGGTCGGGGCGCACGCCCGCGAGGTCACCGCCCGCCGCTCGCTGGGCTTCGCGGTCGGCCGCGAGTCGCCCTTCGGCGCGCTGCACGACCTCGGCGGGTACGTGCTGCTGATCGGTGTCGGGCACAACCGCAACACCTTCCTGCACTACGCCGAGACCTTCGCACCCAACCGCCGCCTCAAGCTCAGGCGCTTCCCGATGGCGATCCAGGGCGAGCGGGTCTGGATCGAGGCACCCGACGTGGGCGACGACAACGACACCCACTTCCCGGCCGTGGGAAAGGAGTTCGAGGAGCGGGCGGGCATCCGCGAGGTGCTGGTCGGCAACGCGCCCTGCCGGCTGATCCCGGTCCGGGAGCTCATACCCTTCGCCGTCCGCCGTCTCACCGAGCTGCTGGCGGCGGACGGCCCCGGAGCGGCGTAGCCCGATCGACCGCCCGTTTCCTCGGGCGGCCGACCGGACCACACCCGTCACCAGGTCACCGGATCACCAGGTCACCCGGTCACATCCGGGGGCTCGACGCACCCAGGACTCAACGCTCCTCGTCGTGCAGCGAGTTGGTCTCTTGGATCTGCTTCCAGGACTTCGGCTCCACCGGCAGCCGCCCGGCGTCCGCACCCGCACCCGCACCCGCACCCACACCCGGCGCGAGCGAGGCCGCCGCGGCCGGCGCCGGCCCGGTGGCCGGCTTCGAGGCGGTGAACAGCCAGGTGGCGAAGAGGTCCCCGAGCTTCTTCCCGGAGACCTTCTCCGCGTACGCCTGGAACTCCGGGACGGAGGCGTTGCCGTAGCGGCGCTCGGCGGGCCAGCCCTTCAGGATCTGGAAGAACTTGTCGTCCCCGACGGCGTTGCGCAGCGCCTGGATGGCCACCGCGCCCCGGTCGTAGACGGCGCTCGCGAACTGGTTGGCGGCGCCCGGGTCGCCCGGCTTGACGGTCCAGAAGGGGTCGTCGGCCGGGTGTGAGGCGTAGACGTAGTCGGCGAGCTCCTGCGCCGTGCCCTCGTTCTCGTGCTCGGACCAGAGGAACTGCGAGTACCGGGCGAAGCCCTCGTTCAGCCAGATGTCGCTCCAGTGCGAGACCGAGACGCTGTCGCCGTACCACTGGTGGGCCAGCTCGTGGACGACGACGGAGGTGTTGGAGCCGCGCGCGAACTGCCGGGGGCTGTAGAAGACCCGGGTCTGGGTCTCCAGAGCGAAGCCGGTCTTGACGTTGGGCACGTAGCCCCCGACCGAGCTGAACGGGTAGTCGCCGAAGTAGCCGCTCAGCCAGTCGACGATCTCGCCGGTGCGCTCGACACTGGCCTTGGCCGCGTCGGCGTCCTCGCCGAGGTCCTTGCTGTACGCGTTGTAGACGGGCAGCCCGCTCGGTGTGGTGTCGGTCGTGACGTCGAACTTGCCGACCGCGAGGGTGGCCAGGTAGGTCGCCTGCGGCTTGTTCTCGCGCCAGCCGTAGCGGGTCCAGCCGGCCTGCGAGACGGCGCTGGTCAGGATGCCGTTGCTGATCACCTGGTTGCCGTCCGGCACCTGGACCGAGACGTCGAAGGTCGCCTTGTCGCTCGGGTGGTCGTTGCTCGGGAACCACCACCACGCCGACTCGGGCTCACCGGCGGCCACCGCGCCGTCCGGCGTGCGCAGCCAGGCGGTGAAGCCGTACTTCTTCACGGTGGAGGGGACGCCCTTGTAGCGGACCACCACGGTCGCCTGGCTGCCCTTGGCGAGCGGCCGGGCGGGCGTGACCTCCAGCTCCTGCTCGCCGCTGGTGGCGAAGGTCGCCGGGCGTCCGTTGACCCGGACCTCCTGGACGTTCAGCGCGAAGTCGAGGTTGAAGCGGGAGAGGTTCTCGGTCGCCGTGGCGAGGATGGTGGTGGTGCCCTCCAGCTCGTCGGTGGCGGGCTGGTATTTCAGCCGGATGTCGTAGTGCGAGACGCGGTACCCGCCGTTCCCGTAGGTCGGGTAGTACGGGTCTCCGATGCCGGCCGCGCCGGGTTGGAAGTCGGCCGCCGAGGCGGGGACGGCCAGGAACAGGCTCAGGGCGCTGGCAGCAGAGACGATCAGCCTCTTGCGCACGTGGTCCTCCAGGGTCACTGGGACGATGGGTCGGATCGATCCATGTCCCGGTGGCTCCCGGTCCACTCCCCTATTGTGAGATGTTCATGAAAAGAAACAGGCCGACACGGCACCGCTGCGGCACCGTCACACCCCTCGCCCCCGCCCCCTCAGCCGCCGAGCGTCACCGGCGCCCGCACCAGCGAGCCGTACTCCGTCCACGAGCCGTCGTAGTTCTTCACGTGCGGGTACCCCAGCAACTCGGTGAGCGCGAACCAGGTGTGCGCCGACCGTTCGCCGATCCGGCAGTACGCGATCACCTCGCGCTCCGGTTCCACGCCCTTCCCCGCGTACAGCGCCCGCAGTTCCTCCGCCGAGCGGAACGACCCGTCGTCGTTGGCCGCCTGCGACCAGGGGACGTTCACGGCGCCGGGGATGTGCCCGGGCACCTGCGCCTGCTCCTGCGGCAGGTGCGGCGGGGCGATCAGCTCGCCCCGGTACTCGGCGGGCGAGCGGACGTCGACCAGCACCGCGTCCGAGCCGGGCTTGGCGAACAGTTCGGCCTTGCCGAGTACTTCGTCCCGCAGCGCCCGCAGCTCCGGGCGCTCGGGCCCGGTCAGCCGGTAGGCGGTGTGCTGGTAGTCCATCACCTCTTCGGTGAGCCCGCGCCCCTCCAGCTCCCACTTCTTGCGCCCGCCGTCCAGCAGCCGCACGGGCCCGAAGCCGCGCAGCCGCAGCAGCCAGTAGGCGTACGCGGCGAACCAGTTGTTGTTGCCGCCGTAGAGCACCACGGTGGTGTCGTCCTCCACCCCGGCCGCCCGCAGCAGGTGCTGGACGCCCTCCCGGTCGGCGTAGTCGCGGCCGACCCGGCTGTGCAGGTCGGTGGTCCAGTTCCAGCCGATCGCGCCGGGGATGTGGTCCCGGTCGTAGGCGGTGGTGTCCTCGTCCACCTCGACGACCCGGATCGTCCCGTCGTCCAGGTGGTGGGCCAGCCACTCGGTGCGGACCAGCGCCTCGGGGTGTGCGTAGCCGTTGCCGGTCATCCCAGGCCCTCCTTCGCTCTGCCCAGGCTTGGGGCGCCCGACCACGGGCACAGCGAGCCGCACACGGGCACGGCGGGGCGCCGGCGACCGGGCCGGACAGTTCGACGCTACGCCGACCGCCCGGCCCGGGCCACCCCACTCAGGAGAAGACCACGGAGCGCAGCTTCAGCCGGTCGCCGAGCCTCTTCCCGGGGTTCATGACGTAGAAGACGTCGCCCCCGCAGTGGAAGTCCAGGAAGACCGTGGCCGTCGAGGTGGTGAAGTTCTCCGGCGCGAACGCCGGGTCCGCCTCGGTCGCCCCGAACAGGTCGATGCACTGGCCGCTCTCCGGGTCGGCGAGCCCGGCCGGCACGCCGGGGCCGACCTTGTAGAGGAAGTCGCCGGTGGCAGCGCCGGCGGAGGTCGGAACCGCGAGGACGAGGGCGACGGCGCTGGCGACGGCGAGTGCGGTGTTGCGGAGACGCATGATTGATGGCCTTTCAGGAGGTACCTGGTGGTACCTGATGCATTGATGCGAGATCACCCTAGAGGCCCAAAATCAGCAGAAACGGTTCTCCCAATCCACTCTTTCGGGTGGTTTAAGCGGCAAAGCCGCGACCTTCATCGGGAAACCGTCACCCGCACCCGCCGCGCGCGCCCGCTCAGTTCGACGGGGCCGAGAAGGAGTACCCCTGGTCGACCAGCACCGGCAGGTACGCCTTCAGCGCCGCCACCGTCTGCGACCGGTCACCACCGCCGTCGTGGTTGAGCACGATCGACCCGGGCCGGACGTTCTTGAGGATCCGCTCGGTGATCACCGAGGTCCCGGGCGTGGCCCAGTCCTCCGGGTCCACCGTCCAGCCCATCGGCCGCATCCCGAGCTCGGTGGTCACCCTGAGCGCGACCGGCGACCAGTCCCCGCCGGGCGCGCGGAACCAGGACGGCTGGCGCCCGGTGGTCCGGTACAGCAGGTCGGAGGTGCGCTCCAGCTCGTCCCGCACCGCCTCGTCGGACATGTGCCGCAGGTCGGGGTGGGTCCAGGTGTGGTTGCCGATGTGGTGGCCGTGGTCCGCGATCTCCCGCACCAGCCCGGTGTTCTCGACGGCGCACTCGCCGACCAGGAAGAAGGTCGCCCGGATCCCGTACTGCTGGAGCAGGGCCAGGACGGCCGGCGTGTACCGGGGGTCCGGCCCGTCGTCGATGGTGAGCCCCACCACCCGCTGGTTCGGATCGAGTTGGTTGACCGGCTTGGCCTCCTCCTCCGTGAGCCGCCGGCGGGCGGGCATCGGCGGCGGGGCGGCGGCGGGTGCCGGCGGGGCCGTGGCGGCCTGCGGGGGTGCCTCGGAGGGGGCGGCGGCCTGGGCCGCCTCCGGCCCGGAGCCTGGCCCGGAGGCCTCCGGCGCGGCACCAGGAGGCCGCGCCACGGCGCCCGCCCCGGCGTCGTCCGCGTCGTTCCAGGGGGTGCCGCAACCGGCCGCCCCGAGCAGGGACATCCCGGCCGCGACCAGCAGCAGTCGCCGCGAGGGCGTTCGTGGGGAAATCTGATGATCTGACAGCATTCTTAATGCTTCCCCCGTGTGACGCCGCCGCTCCCCGATGCCACCTCGGACGGGCCCGATCACCACTCCGACGGCGCAAGCACACCCCGCCCTCCCCCGGCTTCCCCGCCACTTCCCCGACCGGACGACCGGCCTCCCCTCCGGACCGCTACGCTGTGCCTTCCCCAGTGTGATGATCTGCCATCAGAGGACGTGGCCATGACGACAAGTCAGGACATCCCGGACCAGGGCCGGCCCGACGACGACCCCGCCGAGCTGAGCCAGTGGGAACGGTTCGGCGTCGACACCACCGCCCCCCACTCGGCGCGCGTGTACGACTACTGGCTGGGCGGCAAGACCAACTTCCCGCCGGACCGCGCCATGGGGCAGGCCATCGAGGAGGCCGTGCCGAGCGTCAAGGAAATGGCCAAGGCGAACCGCGCCTTCCAGGGCCGGGCCGTCCGCCACCTCGCCCGGGAACACGGCATCCGCCAGTTCCTCGACCTCGGCACCGGCATCCCCACCTCGCCCAACACCCACGAGATCGCCGAGGCGGTCAGCCCCGGCACCCGGGTGGTCTACGTCGACAACGACCCGATCGTGCTCGCCCACGCCCGCGCCCTGATGGTGTCCAGCCCGGCCAGCCGGACCACCTACATCCACGCCGACCTGCGCAAGCCCGAGGAACTGTTCACCGACCCGGCGCTCACCGCCACGCTGGACCTCACCCAGCCGGTCGGCCTGCTGATGATCGCCGTGCTGATGCTGATCGCCGACGAGGACGACCCGTGGGGCCGGGTCGCCGCCCTGCGCGACGCCCTGCCCGCCGGCAGCTGCATCGCCCTCACCACCCCCACCCAGGACTTCGACCCGGAGGCGGTCGGCAAGGTCACCGAGGCCGCCCGGGCCGGCGGCATGACCCTCGTCCCGCGCACCCACGACGACGTCCTGCGCTTCTTCGACGGCTGGGACCTGGTCGAGCCGGGCCTCTCCCCCGTCCTCGCCTGGCGCCCGGACGGCGAGCCGCCGGCCGACCCGAAGGCCGCGTACTACTGGGGCGGCGTCGCCGTCAAGCGCTGAACCCGCGCCGGGCCCGCCCCCACCGGAGCCCCGCGGGAACCCGCCCCGGGTGGGGCGGGCCGCACCAGGCCCGCCCCACCCGCGCCCTCAACCCGCACCCTCACTTCAGCAGCCGCGACAGCCGCCGGTCCGCCAGCGGCTTCCCCCCGGTCTGGCAGGTCGGGCAGTACTGCAGCGAGGAGTCCGCGAAGGACACCTCGCGCACGGTGTCCCCGCAGACCGGGCAGGGCAGGCCGGTCCGGCCGTGCACCCGCAGCCCCAGCTTCTTCTCCGCCTTGAGCTCCCCCGCCGCCAGCCCCCGCGAGCGCTCCACCGCATCGCGCAGCGTGGCGCCGAGCGCCTCGTAGAGCCGCGCCGCCTCCTCCTCGGTCAGGCTGGACGCCGGCTTGTACGGGGACATCCGGGCCGCGTGCAGCACCTCGTCCGAGTAGGCGTTGCCCACCCCGGCCAGCACGCCCTGGTCCCGCAGCACGCCCTTGAGCCGGCGCCGGTCGCCGCTCAGCAGCGCGGCGAAGTCCGCCAGGGTGAACGCCGGGTCCAGCGGGTCGGGGCCGAGCCGGGCCACCCCGGGCACCTCGGCCGGGTCCTTCACGACGTAGACCGCGAGGCCCTTCTTCGTCCCCGCCTCGGTCAGGTCGAAGCCGTCGCCGGCGTCCCCGGCCAGGCGCAGCCGCAGCGCCAGCGGGTTCCTCGGGCTCGGGCGCGGCGGTTCGGCGGGCAGGCCGTCCTTCCAGCGCAGCCAGCCGGCCCGGGCCAGGTGGACCACCAGGTGCAGGCCGCCGGCCTCGATGTCCAGGAACTTGCCGCGCCGGGTCACCGGGCCGACGGTCCGCCCCTCCAGCGCGGTGACCGGCGGGTCGTACGTCTTCAGCGCGCTGATCGCGACCGGCTGCACCCGGGCGATGACGCGCCCGGTCAGCCGCTCGGACAGGAAGTCGCTCAGCGCCTCGACCTCGGGCAGCTCCGGCATGCGCCCAGTCTCCCGCAGCCCCGCGCCGCCCGCCCGCCCGGTGGCGTGCCTTTGCCCGGCCTCCTCGCGGGGCGCAGGCTGGAACTACGCGCCGTACCCAGCGCCCCCTGCGCCCCCGCCACGGAGCACCGTGATGAGCATCCTTGAGGAACAGATCGACCTCGCCGTCCCCGTCCTCGCCGCCTGGGAGCAACTGCACCGGGTGCACGAGTACCCGCAGTTCGTCGACGGCGTCCGCAGCGCCCACCCGCACGGGCGGAACCTGGCGCACCTGGGGGTGGAGGTCGACGGCGCCGAGCGGGCGGTGGACACCGAGATCACCGACCGCGGCCGTGGCCGGGTGATGTCCTGGCGCACCCTCGACGAACCGCGGCTGCACGGCGCGTTCGCGCTGCTGCCGCTGGACGCCCGGCACACCCGGCTGCAGATCCGGGTGGAGTACGACCCGGAGGCGATGCACGAGGCGTTCGGCGGGCCGCGCGGTTTCGCCCTGGCCGGGGCGATCGAGCGGACCGTACGGGACGACCTGGAGCACTTCCGGGAACTGGTCGAGGAACGGGTCGGCGCGGCGGGCAGACGCGGCTGAGCACGGTCGGCAGGCCCGGGTGAGGATGGCGGGCGGGCCCGCGTAAGGGCCGCATAAGCCCAGCTCAGCGCCGGTGGTGAGGCTCTTCACAGCGGACCACCGGCCCGACCGTTTCGCTTTCAACCTGTGGCAGACTCGGATGCCATGGACATCGGCCCGGTCACCAGGACGCTCCGCGCAGCGGTCTTCGCCGCGCTGGTCGTGCTGCTCGCCGGGCTCGGTCAGGTCCTGGTCACCGGCCGCGCGCTGCCGGCCGGCCCGATGGCCCTGGCCTGCGCCGCCGTGTTCGCGGTGGCGTACGCGCTGGCCGGCCGCGAGCGCGGCTACCCGGCGGTCGCGGCGGTGTTCCTGCCGCTGGAGCTGGGCGTCAGCGCACTGTTCGACTTCGCCCAGACCGCCTGCCCGTCCCTGCCGCCCGGCTCCGCGCGCGGCTTCCAGCCGCTGCTGTGCGGCGGCGGCTCGCTGGGCGGGTTCCTGCTCGGCCACGGCGTCTCCCAGCAGATCGGCGTCCTGCTGCTCCTGCTGCTGCACGCCGCGATCGCGCTGGCCGGCGCGTTCTGGCTGCGCCGCGCGGACGCCGCGCTGGCCGGTCTCGCCCGCACCGTCCGGATGCTGGGCGACTTCCTGCACCGGCACCTGCCGGCCGCCGCCCGCTGGCTGCGGCTGCTCGCCGCGCCCGTCCCGGCCCGTCCGGTGGCGCGGGTGCCGTTCCCCCGGGCCAGCCGGGCCCTCGTCCCGGCCGAGGACGTCGTCGTCCGCCCGACCGTCCGGCGCGGTCCGCCGGCGCTCGCCCTGGCCTGCTGACAGGCGCGCGCCGCTCGGCGCCGCTCCCGGCCGGTCCTCTCGCCGCGCGCCCCGCGCGCCCGCACCCCCGCACGCCCGAGAGCACAGGACGACACCTCATGAGCAACACCCGCAAGGCCGCCGCCAAGACCAACGCCACCGACCGCATGCGCGCCGCCCGCGCCCAGGCCGAGCGCTCCGACCGGATCCGCCGCCGGGTCGTGATCGGCGGCGCCTCCGCCGCCGTGCTCGCCCTCGTGGCGGGCGTGGCCTTCGCCGTCGGCGGCTCCTCCGGCTCCGGCTCCGCCGACGCGGCCGCGAGCGGCCCGCTGGTCGTCCCCGCCAACACGGGCGGCCAGGACGGCACCGTAATCACCTACGGCAAGGCCGACGCCCCGCACACCCTGGAGATCTACGAGGACTTCCGCTGCCCGTTCTGCGAGCAGCTGGAGACCACCACCGGCAAGGCCATCCAGCAGCTCGCCGACGACGGCACGTACAAGATCGAGTACCACCTGGCGACGTTCCTGGACAAGAACCTCGGCGGCAAGGGCTCGCGCACCGCGCTGGCCGCCGCCGGCGCCGCGCTCAACGAGGGCGCGGACAAGTTCAAGCAGTTCCACGACGTGCTCTACGCCAACCAGCCCGACGAGCGCACCGACGGCTTCGCCGACGTCAACCACCTCCTCGACCTGGCCGGCCAGGTGCCCGGGCTGAAGACCGACGGCTTCGTCAAGGCCGTCCAGGACGGCACCTACGCGCCGTGGGCGGCCAAGGTCAACGAGGAGTTCAACAAGAGCGACGTCACCGGCACCCCGACCGTCAAGCTGGACGGCAGGAAGCTGGACGTCCTCACCGGCGGCAAGGCCGCCACGCCCGAGCAGTTCACCGCGATGGTCAAGCAGGTGACCGGATGACGGCCGCCGCCCCCGCCGCGCGGACGTACGGCGCCAGCCGCCCGTTCGCCTGGCTGCTGCTGATCGGCGGCGCGGTCGGCCTGTTCGCCTCCTCGGTCCTCACCCTGGACAAGATCCGGCTGCTGAAGGACCCGTCGTACGTCCCCTCCTGCAACATCAACCCGATCATCAGCTGCGGCTCGATCATGCGCAGCGACCAGGCCGAGGCCTTCGGCTTCCCCAACTCGCTGCTCGGCCTGGTCGGCTTCGGGGTCGTCATCGCGATCGGCGCCGGGCTGCTCGCCGGGGCGACGTACCGGCGCTGGTTCTGGCTCGGCCTCCAGGCCGGGACGGTCTTCGGCATCGGCTTCGTGACCTGGCTGATGTACCAGGCGCTCTACCGGATCAGCGCGCTCTGCCCGTACTGCATGGTGGTCTGGGCCTCGATGATCCCGCTGTTCTGGTACACCACCCTGCACAACCTGCGCTCCGGGATCATCCCCACCGGCCGCGCCCTGCGCCCGGTCGTCCGCGAGGCGGCGCGCTACCACTGGGTCGTCCCGGCGCTCTGGTACGCGGTGATCGCCCTGCTGGTCCTCAACCGGTTCTGGTACTACTGGAGCACCCTGCTCTGACCTCGCCGCCCGGCCCCGGGCCCTACCGCTCCGGGGCCGGGCGACCAGCCCGTCAGACGCCGCTCAGAACCGGAACTCCTCGACCTCGGCCAGCAGTTCGGCCCGGCGCTCGTCGTCGATGAAGGAGGCCCGGAAGGAGTTGGCGGCGAGCCGGCGCAGCGTCTCCTCGTCGAGCGCGAGGGCCTGCCGCACGGCCCGGAAGTTGTCGTCGACGTAGCCGCCGAAGTACGCCGGGTCGTCCGAGTTGACGGTGACCAGCAGGCCGGCCTCCAGCATCTCGCGCAGCGGGTGGTCGGCGAGGGTGTCGATGCACCGCAGGCGGACGTTGGAGAGCGGGCAGAGCGTCAGCGGGATCTGCTCGCGGACCAGCCGCGCGACCAGCTCGCCGTCCTCCAGGCAGCGCAGGCCGTGGTCGATCCGCTCGACGCCGAGCACGTCCAGCGCCTCGGTGATGTACGACGCCGGGCCCTCCTCGCCCGCGTGCGCGACGCGGCGCAGCCCGGCCTCGGCGGCCCGCCGGTAGACCTCGCGGAACTTGGCCGGCGGGTGGCCGACCTCGGCCGAGTCGAGGCCGATGCCCGCGATCCGGTCGAAGTACGGGCGGGCGGCCTCGAAGGTCTCCAGCGCGGATTCGGCGGACTCGTCCCGCAGGAAGCACATGATCAGCCGGGTGCTGATCCCGTGCCGCTCCTCGCTGCGCGCCAGTGCCCGGGTCAGGCCGTCGACCACCACGCCGAGCGGCACGCCGCGCGCGGTGTGCGCCTGCGGGTCGAAGAAGATCTCCGCGTGCCGGACCCCCGCCTCGGCCGCCCGGGTGAGGTAGGCGTCGGCGAGGTCCGCGAAGTCCTCCTCGGTGCGCAGCACGGCCATCAGCGCGTAGTACAGGTCCAGGAAGGACTGCAGGTCGCTGAAGGAGTACGCCTTCCGCAGCGCCTCGGTGTCGGCGTAGGGCAGCGTGACCGCGTTGCGGGCGGCGAGGGCGAAGGCGAGTTCGGGCTCCAGGGTGCCTTCGATGTGCAGGTGGAGTTCGGCCTTGGGGAGCGGCATGGGGGATCTGTCCGAGCTGTAGGGGGCGGGAGCGAAGAGTCCAGAAGCATTCATCCTACGATCCGTTCGATCACGACCGGCCTGACGGGCGCGCCCCCGGCCACCCGAACTGGTGCACCGGCCGGGGGCAGCGGGCACCCTTGAGGAGGGGGCTTCCGCCGAGGAGGTACCAGATGCGGCACGTCGAGGATCCGCACATCCGGCCTGCGGGCGTCTCCCCGCACGCCCTGGGCAACGACACGCTCCTGCACGAGCTGGAACAGCTGCACCGCACGCGCCACGAGACCTTCCTGTACGGCTCGGAGGAGGCCCTCAAGCGGCACACCCTGCGCACCGGGCAGTTGGAGGCCGAGTACCTGCACCGCTTTCCCAGCCGACTGGTGACGGCCGGGCGGACCAGGGCCGGCGCCCGGGCCCGCGAGGCGGCGGCCAGGGTGGAGTCGCTGCCCGAGTAGACGTGCCCGCGCCACCACCGCCCGGCGGGACACGCCGGGCGGTGGTGGCGTGCCCCCGGGCGGGCCGTCGGGGAGGGTGAGAGGCGCAGACGCACCGGACCCCGACCCCCCTGGGAGCCCCGCATGCCCATCGCCAGCGTCAACCCCGCGACCGGCGAGATCCTGGAGACCTTCGAACCGCTCGACGCGGCCGGCATCGAGCAGCGGCTGGCCCGCGCCGAGGCCGCGTTCCACGGCTACCGCACCACCCCCTTCGCCACCCGCGCCGACCTGCTGCGCCGGGCCGCCGACCTGCTGGACCAGGACCGGGAGGCGATCGCCCGCACGATGACCGAGGAGATGGGCAAGCCGCTCACCGCCTCCCGGGCCGAGGCCGCCAAGTGCGCCACGGCGATGCGCTGGTACGCCGACCGCGCCGAGGAACTGCTCGCCGACGAACACCCGGCCCCGGCCGACGTCGCCGACTCCGGCGCCGCCCGCGCCTACGTCCGCTACCGCCCGCTCGGGGCGGTGCTGGCCGTGATGCCGTGGAACTTCCCGTTCTGGCAGGTGGTCCGGTTCGCCGCGCCGGCCCTGATGGCGGGTAACGTCGGCCTGCTCAAGCACGCCTCCAACGTGCCCCGGACGGCGCTGGCGCTGGAGGAGCTGTTCCGGCGGGCCGGCTTCCCGGAGGGCTGCTTCCAGACCCTGCTGATCGGCTCGGGCGCGGTCGAGGGCGTGATCCGGGACCGCCGGGTGGCCGCGGTGACGCTCACCGGCAGCGAGCCCGCCGGGCGGGCGGTCGCCGCCACCGCCGCCGACGAGGTGAAGAAGGCCGTCCTGGAACTGGGCGGCAGCGACCCCTTCGTGGTGCTGCCCAGCGCGGACCTGGACGCGGCGGTGCGCACCGCCGTCCGGGCCCGGGCGCAGAACAACGGGCAGTCCTGCATCGCCGCCAAGCGGTTCATCGTGCACACCGACGTGTACGACCGCTTCACCGGCGCCTTCACCGACGCGATGCGGGCGCTGCGCGTCGGCGACCCGATGGACGAGGCGACCGACGTCGGCCCGCTGGCCAGCCGCCAGGGCCGGGACGACCTGGAGGAACTGGTCGAGGACGCCCGCACCCACGGCGCCCGGGTCGAGTGCGGCGGCGGGCGCCCGGAGGGCTGGGACACCGGCTACTTCTACGAGCCGACGGTGCTGACCGGCATCACCCCGGCCATGCGGATCGACCAGGAGGAGACCTTCGGCCCGGTCGCCACGGTCTACCGGGTCGCCGACCTGGACGAGGCGGTGGCGCGCGCCAACGACACGCCGTTCGGGCTCAGTTCCAACGTCTGGACCCGGGACGAGGGCGAGCAGGAGCGCTTCGTCCGCGACATCCAGGCCGGCGGGGTGTTCTTCAACGGGATGACCGCCTCGCACCCGGCGCTGCCGTTCGGCGGCGTCAAGCGCTCCGGGTTCGGCCGGGAGCTGTCCGGGCACGGTATCCGGGAGTTCTGCAACATCACCACGGTGTGGATCGGCTGAGCACCTCTGGACCGCCTGGCACGAGCCGGGCGCGGACGCGGCCGGGTCAGGACGCCACGCGGTGCCTGCCCCGGCCGGGCGTCATCCAGCGGGCGACCACGCCGACCAGGGCGAGGACGGTCGCTCCCCAGACGATGGCCATCAGCACCAGCATCGGCAGCCAGCTCACCTGGGCGCCGACCATGGCCAGGCCGAGCGAGAGCGCGACCATGAACACGACGGCGGTCGGGTTGAGGCCGAGCAGCCAGTGCCAGGCCCGCTGCACCGGGCTCCGGTGCGGCGGCGGGGCCTCGGGGTCGGGGTCGGTGTCGAGTTCCTTGTACGTCAGCAGGTCCATCGGGATCGCCTCCGGTTCTCGGGGGGCTGCCGGATCCGCGGGGCTCAGGAGGCCTTGCGCGGAGCCGTGGACTTTCCGGTCGCGGTCTTTCCCGCCGCGGCCTTTGCGGTCGTGGTCTTCGCGGTCGTGGTCTTCGCGGTCGTGGTCTTCGCGGTCGAGGTCTTCGCGGTCGAGGTCTTCTTCGCCGGGGCAGCGCTCCTCGCCGGGGCGGCCTTCCCGGCGGCGGGCTTCTTCGCCGGGGTGCGCTTGCGGGGCGCGGGCTGCTCCTCCTCCGGTTCGTCCTCGTCGGGCCCGGCGGTGTGCCCCCGCCCGCCCTTGGCCCGCTTGAGGCTGCTGCGCAGCGCCTCCATCAGGTCGATCACGTTGTCGGGCGCCTCGCCCGGCTCCTCCTCGTGCGGGAGCTCGACGCCCTCCAACCTGGCCGTGATCACCTGCTGCAGCGCCTGCTGGTAGTCGTCGTGCAACTGGGCGAGGTCGAAGTCCTCGGACAGGGTGTCCATCAGCGATCGCGCCATCCTGAGCTCCTGCGGCCGGACGGTGACGTCCCCCTCGGGCGCGATGCCGGCCGCGGGGCGGACCTCGTCGGGCCAGATGCAGGTCTGCAGCACCAGTGTGCCGTCGTGCACCCGCAGCACCGCCGGGGATTCCCGGGTGCGCAGCGCGATCTTGGTGACGGCGATCTGCCCGGACGCGGTAAGCGCGTCGCGCAGCAGGGCGTACGGCTTGGCGGCGGCCTGGTCGGCGACGCCCACGTAGTAGGCCTTGGAGAACATCAGCGGGTCGATCTCGCCGGCGTCCACGAACGCCAGCACGTCGATGACCTTCTTGCTGGGCAGCGGCAGGTCGGCGAGGTCCTCGTCGGTGAGCGTGACGGTCCGGCCGTCGGGGGACTCGTAGCCCTTGGCGATCTCCGCGTACGGGACTTCCTTCTCCTCCCGCTCGCAGTACCGCTTCATCCGCACCCGTCCGCCGTCCTTGGCGTGCACCTGGTGCAGCGGGACGTCGTGCTCCTGGGTGGCCGAGTAGAGGTGGACGGGGATGCTGACCAGCCCGAAGCTGATCGTCCCCTTCCAGGTGGTCTGCATGGGGGTCGCTCCTTCCCGGAGTTTCCCGTTGCCGGAGGTGCCCGCCCGGCCCGGCGTCCTCGCGCCGAGGACGCGCCCAGGACGTGCCCAGGACGTGCCGAGACTCCCACTGTGCCCGGGTTTGCCCCGATCGGCCACACCGGGCCGACAATGAGCCGAGGAGGTCGATGCCGATGACCGTCCGGAGCCGTGGGCAGGGCGTACCGCCGCCGGAGCGGACCGTGTACCGGGTGGTGTACGCGGTCCGGGGCGAGGCCGGTGTCCGGCGGGCGGAGGTCGAGGTGGTACCCGGATACTCGCAGGAGGACGACATCCCCCGGATCCTGGCGGCGCGGCTGACCGGTCGGCCCGCGGACGCGGCCCGGATCACCGTGCTGGAACTGCGCGGGCCGTGAGCCACGGCGGGGATCGAACCGGGCCCCGAGGGCCTTTGACTCATTGGCGGTGCGTCAGATTTGAGCTTTTCGCACCACTATTCCACCCACTCTGACCTGGCTTTTTGTGTCCGGTTACCGAACATTTACGGATGCTCTGTTCCGATACTCGGCCGTAGAAGTTAGGTTGCACCGCAATGCGCGGGTCCGTCCCCCACCCTCCGGCGCAACGAGCCGAGGGTCGCGCCGCGCGCGGGAAAGGCACAGGGCTCATCTGATGAGTGCGGACACCACCAGGCCTGCGGCAGCCGCCCAGGTCCCCCAGCAGGCCGGGCCGCCCGGGCACGGCGGCGAGGGCCACCTGAAGGCAGGGCTCAAGAACCGCCACCTGTCCATGATCGCCATCGGCGGAGTGATCGGCGCCGGCCTGTTCGTCGGCTCCGGCGCGGGCATCGCCACCACCGGGCCCGGCATCCTGCTCTCCTACACGCTGGCCGGTGTGCTGGTCGTGCTGGTGATGCGGATGCTCGGCGAGATGGCGGCGGCCGACCCGCAGAGCGGCTCGTTCTCGGCGTACGCGGACCGCGCGCTCGGCCGCTGGGCCGGGTTCACCATCGGCTGGCTGTACTGGTTCTTCTGGGTCGTGGTGCTCGCGGTGGAGGCGACCGCCGGCGCGAAGATCCTCAACGCCTGGATGCCCGGCGTGCCGCAGTGGGCGTTCGCACTGCTCGTGATGGCGGTGCTCACCGCCACCAACCTGTTCTCGGTGGCCTCCTACGGCGAGTTCGAGTTCTGGTTCGCCGGGATCAAGGTGGTGGCGATCGCCGCGTTCCTGGTGATCGCCACGCTCGCCGTCTTCGGCCTGCTGCCCGGCACCCACGCGGTCGGCACCAGCAATCTGACCGGCCACGGCGGCTTCCTGCCGCACGGCGTGGGCGCGGTGTTCACCGGCATGCTCACGGTGGTCTTCGCCTTCATGGGCAGCGAGATCGTCACCCTGGCCGCGGGCGAGTCGGAGGACCCGGAGCGCGCGGTCAGCAAGGCCACCAACAGCGTGATCTGGCGCATCGGGATCTTCTACCTGGGCTCGATCCTGCTCGTGGTCACCCTGCTGCCGTGGGACTCGGACGCCGTCAAGGGCAGCCCGTACGTGGCGGTGCTGGAGCACGTGGGCATCCCGGGCGCCGGCCAGGTGATGAACGTGATCGTGCTGACGGCCGTGCTGTCCTGCCTCAACTCCGGGATGTACACGGCCTCCCGGATGGCCTTCTCGCTCGGCCAGCGCGGGGACGCGCCCAAGGCCTTCGCGACCGTGACCAAGCGGGGCGTGCCGCGGGTGGCCATCCTGTCGTCGGTGGTCTTCGGCTTCGTCGCGGTGTTCTTCAACTACACCTCGCCGGACACGGTGTTCGCGTTCCTGCTCAACTCCTCCGGCGCGGTTGCGCTGTTCGTCTGGCTGGTGATCTGCTTCTCCCAGCTGCGGATGCGCCGGATCATCGAGCGGGAGACTCCCGAGCGGCTGACCGTCCGCATGTGGCTGTACCCCTATCTGACCTGGACGGCCATCGGCATGATCGGGTTCGTGGTGGCGTACATGTTCACCGACGCCGACGGGCGCAAGCAGATGTACCTGTCGCTGGTCGCCGCGGCGATCGTGCTCGCGGCCTCGGCCGTGGTGGGCCGACGGCGGCGGGCCGCGGTGGCGGCGGAGTCCTGACCCGTCCGCGCCGCGCGACAGTGCCGGGCCCGGGAGCCGTTGCGGAGGCTCCCGGGCCCGGTGCCGTTCGGGGGATGCGAACCACAGCTTGACAATGGCACGTCAAAGGGGATACCTGGGCATGGCGCTCCCCCACGAGCGCTCCCCCACCCCCCGGGAGACCTCTTGCCACCCCTCCCCGCCCCCGCGTCCGCGCGCCTGCGCTTCGGCCACCGGCTGCGCCACTGGCGCGAGGCCCGCGGACTCAGCCAGGCCGAACTCGGCCGCCTGCTCGGCTACCACAACTCACTGATCAGCCGAGTGGAGAACGCCCGCCGCTGGCCACCCCCGGGCCTCCCCGCCCGGGCCGACGAACTCCTGCTCACCGGCGGCGAGTTGGCCGCCCTCTGGCAGCCCGTCCGACAGGAGCGGGAGCACCTCGGCGAACTCGCCGCCCCCGCCCTGCCACCCCTCGGCGGGAGCGGCACCGGGCCCCCGCCGAGCCGACCCAACGCCGCCACCTTCGCCGTGCTCGGCCACCTGCTCGACGTCTACCGCGCGGCCGCCACCCACACCGGCGGCGAACAGCTCGCCACCGTCCTCGAACACCACGCCCGCACCCTGGCCGCCTGGCAGCACGCCGCTCCGCGCGAAACCGCCCCCGCCGTCCGCTCGCTCGCCGCCCGCTACGCCGAACTCGCGGGCTGGGCCCACTTCGAGGGGGACCGCCGCACCCGCGCGCTCGGCTGGTACGCGGCCGGACTGGAGTGGGCCCGCGCCGCCGACGACCAGCCGACCGCGGCCGCCCTGCTCGCCCGGCAGAGCACCCTGCACTGGTGGAGCGGCGACCCGGCCACCGCGCTCGCCCTGGCCGAGGCCGCCCACGCCACCGCCCGCACCCTGCCCGGCCTGCGCGCCTGGGCCGCCCTCGCCCAGGCGCACGCCCACGCGCTGGCCGGCGCGGCGCCCGAGACGTGGCGGGCGCTGGCGGACGCCGAACGGCTGACCGAGGCCGCCCTGCGGGCCGGCGAGCCGGCGCCCGGGGCCTCCCGGGCCGCCCTGGTGCTGGGCGTCGCCCACGGCACCTGCCACCGGGACCTCGCAGTCCGCACCGGCCACGCCGCCCACGCGCACGCGGCGGTGGCCCACCTGGGCGCCGCCCTGGGGCGCCTGGACCAGGCCGCCCACCCGCACGACCACGCACTGGTCGCCGGCCGCCTCGCCGGGGCGTACGCCCGGGCCGGGCGCCACGAGGCCGCGGCCGCCGTCCTCTCCCGGCTGCCGCCGGACGCCACCGGCCGGATCGCCTACGAGCGGCGCCGGGCCCGGGCCTGGCTGGGCGGTTCGACGGCGCACCGGCCCCCGGCGGACGGCTGACCGCTGACCGCTGACCGCCGGGGGCCGGCACGGACGGCGGGCGGCTGACGACTGACGCGCCGGAGCGCCCGGCGGGGATCCCCCGGGCGCTCCGACTCTCCGGCTCTCCGGCTCTCCGGCTCTCCGGCTCTCCGGCTCTCCGGCTCTCCGGCTCTCCGGCTCTCCGGCGGTCGGCGTCAGAGCCCGGCCGCCGCCGCGGCGATGTCGGCCGCGTAGGTGCTGACCTTGGTGTAGACGCCCGGGTAGCCGGGCCGGGCGCAGCCGTTGCCCCAGCTGACGATGCCGACCTGGACCCAGCGGCCGGCCGCGTCCCGGTGGACCATCGGCCCGCCGGAGTCGCCCTGGCAGGTGTCGACGCCGCCCTGGTCGACGTAGCCCGCGCAGAGCGAGGCCGCGCTGTTCAGGCTCGGGTAGGCGTTGGCGCAGGAGGCGTCGTCGACGAACGGCACGGTGGCCTTGAGCAGGTAGCGCTGCTGCGCGCCGCCCTCGGTCGCGGCGCCCCAGCCCATGATGGTGAAGGTGCCGTTGTCGTAGGCGGTGGAGTCGGTGGTCGGCAGCGTGCTCACCTGGCTGCCGCCGACCGGCGAGGCCAGCTTGATCAGCGCCCAGTCGTCGCCGCTCTCCGCGGCAGAGAAGCCGGGTGCCTGGTAGACGTACGTCGAGCGGACCTTGACCGCGCTGCCGCTGCGCAGGTCGACCGCGCCGGCGGTCGCGGTGATGCCGGTGTCGGCGCCGGTGCCGTTGACGCAGTGGGCGGCGGTGAGCACGATCTGCGGGGTGTAGAGCGCACCGCCGCAGCCCATCGAGAGCCGCACCACGAACGGGAACTCGCCCTGCGCCGCCCGCGTGCCGCCGACCACGCCCGGCGACGACGTCGAGGGGGTGGGCGCGGCGGCAGCGGGCAGCACCAGCGCGCCGGCGCCGAGCACCAGTGCGGCCAACAGCACGATGAATCTTCCGAATTGACGCTTCATCAGGTTCCTCCATCGACAGGTCGGGGAGCACCGAGGGTGGCCCCGCACGCGTCACGGCAGGAGGGGCCCGGCCCTGCCGGTCGAAACTGGCAGGAACACGGCAATGCGGGGTTCCGGACGGGGAACCCCTAGGGTGATCGCCCATGCGAGATCTTGTGGCGGGGATGAAGTACCTGGTCGGGGGCCAGAAGTGGGTGGGCCGGCACGGCCGCTGGTGGGGCTTCGGCATGCTGCCCGCGCTGCTCACCCTGGCCGGGTACGCCGTCGCGCTCGTCTTCCTCGGCGGCTGGTCGAAGGACCTCGCCGACTGGGCCACCCCGTTCGCCGACCACTGGAGCTCGCCCTGGCAGGGCCTGCTGCGCGACGCGCTCGCCGCGATCGCCTTCGGCGGCGGCCTGCTGCTCTCACTGCTCACCTTCACCGCCGTCGCCCTGCTGGTCGGGCAGCCCTTCTACGAGGCGCTGTCCGCGAAGGTCGACGAGACCGAGGGCGGTGCGCCCGCCCCGCCGGAGTCGCCGCTGTGGCGCGAACTGGCGATCGCGGTACGGGACAGCGCCCATGTCCTGGTGCGGGTGGCCGCGTTCGGCGTGGTGCTGTTCGCCTGCGGCTTCATCCCGGTGGTCGGGCAGACGGTGGTGCCGGCGCTGGGCTTCCTGGTGTCCGGCTTCTTCCTGACCGTCGAGCTCGTCGCCGTCGCCCTCCAGCGGCGCGGGGTGCCGCAGCGCGAGCGGATCCGGCTGCTGCGCGCCCGGCTCGGGCTGGCGCTGGGCTTCGGCACGCCGCTGATCCTGGCGTTCCTGGTTCCGCTGGTGACGGTGCTCGCCATGCCGGGGGCCGTCGCGGGCGCCACCCTGCTGGCCCGGGACCTGGCCCGCGGCCTCGCCCTCGATCCGGTCCGCGAGGCGGCCCCGGCGGACGAGCAGGACCAGGAGCAGGAGCAGGAGCAGGGGCAGGAATCGGCGGCGGAGCCGGACTCCCGACCCGCCACCGGAAACCCGCACGCGACCTCCTGAAGCGGTGACCGGCCGGTCACCCTGCGCCGATCCCGGCCGGTCGGACGTGTGAGGCCGCCCACACGCGGTTCGCCGTCTACTGCCCCCGATAGTGGATGGCCGCGGCCGGGCCGTCGGCCGGCCGTTCGGCGAGGGCTGCCGCCCCTCCCCCGGGCGCTGGGAACACCCTGAAGAACGCAGGCCACCACGACTCGCACCCGCACGATCGGCTGACGCCGCCGACCTCCGACCTACAAACACGCAAGTCGGACAAACCATCACAAAATCAAAGCCGCGGCCCGTCACGCCCACCCTGCGCCTACTACCAGCCGTAGTGGCAGCCGCCTTTGCCACCCGTCCCCGGCCCTGCCAAGAATGGCCCGTCGCCAGGCAGCGCAGCCGGCCCCGTCCGCCGCGCAGCCGACCCGCCCCGCCACTTCCCCCGGGGCGCCACGGCCGTCCCGGACGGCCGCGCGGGCCCCGCTCACCCGGGCGCCCGTGCGATGCCCCGCACCCGGTGCCACCGGCACGGCCCCCGACGGAAAAGGATTGTCCGCTTCATGCAGCTCAGCCATGCCCGCCGCAACTCCCTGATCACCGGCATCGCCACCCTCGTCGTCGCGAGCGCCGCCACCGCCGCCCTCGCCCTCCCGCAGGCCGGGAACACCACCGAGGCCGCCGCCCCCGCGGCCGCCGTCACGGTGGACGACAAGGCGGCCACCGACCAGGCCCAGGCTGACACCGCTGCCGCTGCCGCCGCCGACCAGGCCGCCCAGGAAGCCCAGGCGCAGGCCCAGGCCGAGGCGGAGTCCGCCGCCCAGGCGCAGGCCGAGGCCGACGCGCAGGCCCAGGCGGACGCCAAGGCCAAGGCCGACGCGGACGCCGCCGCCTCCCGCTCCCAGGCGCGCCAGAACCTCACCAGCGCCCCGGCCCTCACCGGCAGCCCGCAGCAGATCGCCGCGCAGCTCGTCCCGGCCGGCCAGCTCCAGTGCTTCAGCAACATCGTGTCCCGCGAGAGCAGCTGGAACCACCTCGCCGTCAACGCCTCCTCCGGCGCGTACGGCCTGGTGCAGGCGCTGCCCGGCAGCAAGATGGCCTCGGCCGGCTCCGACTGGCGCACCAACCCGGCCACCCAGATCAAGTGGGGCCTGGACTACATGAACTCCCGCTACGGCAGCCCCTGCGCCGCCTGGTCGTTCTGGCAGAACCACCACTGGTACTAGACCGAGGCTGCCGAGCCTCGACGCACCCCGGGCCCGCGACGCACCACGCGTCGCGGGCCCCGGCGCGTTCCGGCTGTCGTGGACGCGTCCGGCAGGCCACGTGAAGATATGGCGTACGGTCGTACGATTTGGCGGGGATTGCTCGGTATTACGCACCGTCAGGGCTTTGCCACCGTCAGCGCGTCCTCTTACGCTCCGGCGTCATGCCCTCACCCCTCATCAGCGTCGTGCTCCCCGCCTACGACCAGCACAAACAGCTCGCGGACTGCCTGGACTCGCTGCTCGCGCAGTCCCTCCAGGACGTCGAGGTGATCGTGGTCGCCGACCGCTCCCCCGACACCGCGGGCGAGCTCGCCGACGCGTACGCGGCCCGGCACCCGCGGCTGTCGGTCCTGCACCTCAACGCGGCGGTCGGGGTCGGGGTGAGCCGGAACGCGGGGGCGGCGCGGGCGGCCGGCGAGTACCTGCTGTTCCTGGACGCCGACCACCAGCTGCCCCAGGACGCGCTGCGCAACCTCGCCGACCGGCTCGGGCAGACCGGCCCGGTGGACCTGCTGCTGTTCGGCCACTCCCGCCGGCACAACGACCGGGACTGGCCGGGCGGGGCGCAGTCGCTGCTCGCCGAGGCCGGCCCCGAGGTGCTCGAGCCCTTCGACCAGCCCGCGCTGTTCGGCGCGCCGCCGCTGGTCTGGGACCGGCTGATCCGCCGCGGCCACTGGGAGGAGCTGCGGCTGGCCTTCCCCGACGGCCGGTACGAGGAGATCCCGGTGGTGCACGCCGCGCTGCTCGGCGCCCGCCGGGTCGCCGTGCTGGCGCGCGAGTGCGTGCAGCTGCGCCGCCGGGAGACCGTCCACCCCACCGGTTCCCCGGGCAGCGGCGTCTTCGACCTCTTCGACCAGTACGAGCGTAGTTTCGCGCTGCTGGAGGACCAACCGCACCTGTACGCGGTGCGGGACGCGCTGTTCGTCCGGATGATCCGGCACTACCTGTTCGTCTTCGACCTGGCCGGGTGCGTCACCCGCGCCGAGCGGCCGCAGTTCTTCCACCGGGCCGCCGAGCACCACCGGCGCTTCCAGCCGCCCGGCCACCGGCGGCCGGGCGGCCGCGAGGGGATCAAGTTCTCGCTGCTGGCCGGCGGCGCCTACCCGGCGTTCGAGATGGCCAAGCTCTCCCACATCGCCCGCGGCACGCTCACCGGGCGGCGGTGACCGGACTCCGGACGTGTGCGGCCCCGCCTCCGCGGGCGGCGGGGCCCAGCCGGGCGGCCGCCCGCCGACACCCCATCGGCGGTACCCCGGTCGTGGCCGGTACCCCTGCGGGCGCGCGGCTGCCATGATCGGCCGGAGCCGTCGCCGCACCCGCCCGGAGGTCCCTGGTGAGCCGTCCGTCCGCAGCCCCCGGGGCCGAGCTGGCCCGCGAACTGTCCGCCGTGCTGCGCGGGGAGGTCCGCTTCGGCACCGCCGAACGGACCGTCTACAGCCACGACGCGTCCAACTACCGGCAGCTGCCGCTCGGCGTGGTCAAACCCGCCGACCTCGACGACGTCCGCACCGCCCTCGCGCTCTGCCGCCGGTACGGCGTGCCGGTGGTGCCGCGCGGGGCGGGCACCAGCATCGGCGGGCAGGCGATCGGCCCGGGCGCGGTGGTGCTGGACTTCCGCCGCCACCTCGGCGCCGTCCTGGACGTCGACCCGCAGGCCCGCACCGCCCGGGTCCAGCCGGGCACCGTGCTGGACGACCTCCAGCGCGCCGCCCGGCCGTACGGGCTGCGCTTCGGCCCCGACCCGTCCACGCACAGCCGCTGCACCCTCGGCGGCATGATCGGCAACGACTCCTGCGGCTCGCACTCGCTCGCCTGGGGGCGCACCTCGGACAACGTCGAGCGGCTGGAGCTGCTGCTCGCGGACGGCACCGAGCTGACCGTGGGCGGCCGGCTCACCCCGCAGGAGCGCGCCGCGCTCCGCGCCCTGCCCGGGCGGCCCGGCGAACTCCACCGGCAGCTCCAGGAGTTCACCGACCGCAACCTCTCCACCATCCGCCAGGGCCTGCCCGCTCTCCCCCGCCGCACCTCCGGCTACCCGCTGGACGCCCTGCTGCCCGAGCACGGCCACGACCTGGCCCGCGCGCTCACCGGCACCGAGGGCAGCTGCGCGGTGCTGCTCGGCGCGACCGTCCGGCTGGTCGAGGAGCCGCCCGCGCGCGCCCTGGTGGTGGCCGGCTACCCCGACGAGGGCGCCGCCGCCGACGCCGTCCCCGCGCTGCTGCCGCTCGGACCGCTCACCGCCGAGGGCATGTCCGCCGACCTGATCGCCGCGCTGCTCGCCGCCGGCCCCCGCCCGCCCGCACTGGACCGGCTGCCCGCGGGCGAGTGCTGGCTCTTCCTGGAGACCGGCGGCGCCACCCCGGTCGAGGCCTACCAGGCCGCCCGCCGGCTCGCCGACGCGGTGCGCCGCGAGCGCTCCGCCTCCGTCGCCCTCGTCACCGACCCGGCCGAGCAGCGCCAGCTCTGGGCCGTCCGGGAGGCGGGCGCCGGCATCGTCACCCGGCTGCCCGGCGGCGGCGAGGCCTGGCCCGGCTGGGAGGACTCCGCCGTCCCGCCCGAGCGCCTCGGCGACTACCTGCGGGACCTGCGCGCCCTGCTGCGCCGGCACAGCCTGCACGGCGTGCCGTACGGGCACTTCGGCGACGGCTGCGTGCACCTGCGGATCGACTTCCCGCTGGACGACCCCGCCGGGGTGCTGGTCTTCCGGGAGTTCCTGGAGCAGGCCGCCGACCTGGTGGTCTCCTACGGCGGTTCGCTCTCCGGCGAGCACGGCGACGGGCAGGCCCGCGGCGAGCTGCTGCCCCGGATGTACCCGCCCGAAGTGATCGCCCTGTTCGGCGAGTTCAAACGGATCTGGGATCCCGAGCACCTGCTCAACCCGGGGGCCCTGGTCGACCCGCGCCCACTCGACGCCGACCTGCGCTTCGTCACCGCCCCGCGCCGCCCGCTGCCGCTCGCCCTCCCGTACGAGCAGGACGGCGGCAGCCTGGCCAAGGCCGTGCACCGCTGCGTCGGCGTCGCCAAGTGCGTGGACCCGAACACCGGGGTGATGTGCCCCAGCTACATGGCCACCGGCGAGGAGCGGCACTCCACCCGGGGCCGGGCCCGGCTGCTGGCCGAGATGCTGCGCGGCATGGCCGCACCTCCCGGCCGCCAGGGCGGCGCGGCGATCGCCGACGGCTGGCGCTCGACGGAGGTCCGGGAGGCCCTGGACCTCTGCCTCAGCTGCAAGGGCTGCGCGAGCGACTGCCCGGTCCATGTCGACATGGCGACCTACAAGGCCGAGTTCCTGCACCAGCACTACCGGCACCGCCCGCGCCCGCTCGCCCACTACTCGATGGGCTGGCTCCCGCTCTGGCTGCGGGCCGCCGCCCTCGCCCCCGGCGCCGCCAACACCCTCGCCCGCTCCCCGGCCGCCGGGCTGCTCAAGCGGCTCGGCGGGATCGACCGGCGCCGGGTGCTGCCGGTCCTCCCGCCCGAGACCTTCACCCACTGGTACCGCCGCCACCGCGCCGCGCACCCGGCCCCGGCGGGGGCACGGCCGGTGCTGCTGTGGCCGGACACCTTCTCCGACCACCTCCAGCCGAACGTGCTGCGCTCAGCCGTCGAGGTGCTGGAACACCTGGGCTTCGACGTGCGACTGCCCGCCGGCCCGGTCTGCTGCGGCCTGACCTGGTACTCCACCGGCCAACTCGGCACCGCCCGCCGGGTGTTGCGGCGCAGCCTGCGGACGCTGGCCGACGCCGGGCTGCCCGCCGACACCCCGGTGGTCGGGATGGACCCGAGCTGCACCGCCGCCCTGCGCGAGGACCTGCCCCGACTGCTCGGCCCGGACGGCCGCCCGCTCGCCGAACGCACCCGCACCTTCGCCGAGTTCCTCGACCAGTACGCCTCCGACGCCCCGCTCCCCCAGGTCCCGCTGGACGCCGTCACCCAGACCCACTGCCACCAGCACGCCGTCCTCGGCAGCGCCGCCGACCGCCGGGTCGAGGCCAGGCTCGGCCTGCACAACCGGGTGCTGGACTCCGGCTGCTGCGGCCTGGCCGGCAACTTCGGCTTCGAGCGCGGCCACTTCGAAGTGTCCGAGGCGATCGCCGAGCGCGTCCTGCTCCCCGAGGTCCGGGCCGCCGCCCCCGGCACGGTGGTCCTGGCCGACGGTTTCAGCTGCCGCACCCAGATCGCCCAACTCGCCCAGGGCCGCCAGGCCCTGCACCTGGCGGAACTGATCGCCGGGGCGCTTCGGAAGCGCGATTAGGGCGCGGCGTGCTCTCCGAGGAAGGCCCCGGCGCGGGCCGCGGCCTCCTCCTTCGTCGGGTAGCCACGGTCAGCCGCACCGCGCGCGCCGTCGGCGCCGACACCCGCCCAACGCCAGCCGCCGGATTCCGCCTCCTGCTCCAACTCGGCGGTGCCACCGAACAGTTCGAGCGTTCCCTGCGGCGCCACCGGGCGGGCTTGCGGCCACTTCTTCCGGGCGCCCTGCCGGGTGATGCCCCAGGCCGCACCCAGTTGCTCGTAGCTCGCGCCGTAGGAGCCCGCGGTCGCCGCCGCGATCGCGGTCAGCCGCTTGACCTCCGCGTCCAGCACCTTCCAGGCAGCGAGGACGGAGAGCGTGGCATCGACTGGGTCCGCGCCCCACATCCGATCCTCGGGCAGTCCGGTCTCGCGCGAACGCACAGCCCTGGCAAGGGGGTTCAGGGCGTCACCGAGCGCCCTGGCCAGTTCGGACCGTTCCTCGGGGGTGATCTCGATCGCCGTCATGCGACAACCATAGTTAACGAATCGTCACATGACAACCAAAGTTACCGCTGGATTCGATCGGCGGCGCGAACAGGTCGCGGGCGTTGAGCATTCGCCGCGCCCCTGAGCCGCCGCCGTCGTCAGACCCCGCCGTCGTCAGACCCCGGCGTCGTCACGCTCCGGCGCGGTCAGGTCCCGGCCTTGGCCGCCTCCTCCGCGGGCGCCTCCTCCGCGCAGACCGCCGACACGAACTCCGCGACCCGGGCCTGCGGCAGCCCGCGCGCGATGTCCGCCTCGCTGATCATCCCGACCAGCTTGTGATCCGGGTGGTTGATCACCGGCAGCCGACGCACCCGGTACTGCTCCATCACCCGTAGCACCTGCTCCGCGTCCTCGTCCGCCTCCACCGTCATCGGCCGGCCCAGGGCCAGCTCGCCCGCCGTCACCCCGGCCGGGTCCCGGCCCTCGGCGACGCAGCGCAGCACGATGTCGCGGTCGGTCACGATGCCCAGCAGCTTGTCGTCCTCCCCGCAGATGGGCAGCGCGCCGACGTGTCGTTCCCGCATGATCCGGGCGGCGGCGGCGAGCGTCTCGTGCTCGCGGATGCACTCCGCGCCCGGGTGCATGATGTCGCTGGCTCTGGTCATGATCCCGCCTCCTGGCCTGGCTTCCGCCCCCTGTTCCATCCTGGTCCGGGCCCGCGGAGGCCGCCACCGGGCACCGGTCAGGCCGCCTGGTCCGGCTCCGCGCGCCCGCCCGGTGCGTCCGCTCCTGACAGTGGAGACTGGTCCAACACCTCCTCCAACGGCGGGAGTTCGTGCTGCAACCGGTCCTGCTCGACCTCCGCCTTCGCCGCCTCCTCCCGCTCCACGGCGGCCCGTTCGGCGGCCTTCGCCGCTGCCGCCGCGGCATTCACCGCGGCCCGCTGCTGGTTGTCCGTCGCGCTGTCCAGGAAGCGCAGCAGCTCCACCGGGAAGGGCAGCACCAGCGTCGAGTTCTTCTCCGCCGCCACCTCCACCACCGTCTGCAGCAACCGCAGTTGGAGCGCCGCCGGGGTCGCGCTCATCACCGCCGCCGCCTCCGACAACCGGGCCGAGGCCTGGTACTCGCCGTCCGCCGTGATGATCCGCGCCCGCCGCTCCCGCTCGGCCTCCGCCTGCCGCGCGATCGAGCGCTTCATCGACTCCGGCAGCGCGACGTCCTTGATCTCCACCCGGTCGATCTGGACGCCCCAGCCCAGCGCCGGGCTGTCGATCATCAACTCCAGCCCCTGGTTGATCGGTTCGCGGTTGGCCAGCAGGTCGTCCAGCTCGCTCTTGCCGATGATCGAGCGCAGCGAGGTCTGCGCCACCTGGGAGATCGCGAAGTGGTAGTCCTGCACGTTGACGGTCGCCCTCACCGGGTCCTCGACCCGGAAGTACACCACCGCGTCCACCCGGACGGTCACGTTGTCCCGGGTGATGCCCTCCTGCGCCGGGATCGGCATCGTCACGATCTGCACGTTCACCTTGCGCAGCTTGTCCGCGATCGGCAGCAGCGCCACCAGCCCCGGCTCGCGCACCTCCCTGCGCACCCGGCCGAAGCGGAACACCACTCCCTTCTGGAACTGCTGGACGACCCGGACACTCAGGCCGGCCCAGATCGCCCCCAGCCCAACCAGCCCCCCGATGGCACCCAGCACCGCATCGACGATCATCGCGGCCTCCTTGCGGCCTCGGCGAGGCCTCCTCGCGCACCAGCCAGCCCCGGCCGTCGCCGACCCGGCCCAGCCGGGGGCCGCCGGAGCAGCTGATTCAACGCTACGCCTGCCCGGGCAGGCCGGCGCAGGGCCGACGCGGGACCGGTGCGGGGCCGGTGCAAGCTCAGTACGGGCCGGGCGCGAGCCCTAGGATCGTGGCCATGCCGCAGTCCGCCGCCGACGACCCCGGCCACCCCCGCCACCCCGCCGAGGCCGCCGCCCGCGCCACCTCGCTCACCGCGCTGGACCGCGTCGTCACCGACTGCCGGGCCTGCCCGCGCCTGGTCCAGTGGCGCGAGGAGACCGCCCGCACCAAGCGCCGCGCCTACCTGGACTGGGACTACTGGGCCCGCCCGATCCCCGGCTTCGGCCCGCCCGACGCCCCGCTCGTCCTGGTCGGCCTCGCCCCCGCCGCCCACGGCGCCAACCGCACCGGCCGGATCTTCACCGGCGACCCGTCCGGCGACCTGCTCTACGCGGCGCTCTACGACCTCGGGCTCGCCAACCGCCCCGAGTCCGTCCGGTACGGCGACGGCCTGCGCCTGCACGGCGTCCGCATCACCGACCCGGTCCGCTGCGCCCCGCCCGACAACAAGCCCAGCACCGCCGAACGCGACACCTGCCGCCCCTGGATCACCCGCGAACTCCAGTTGCTGCGCCCCACCGTACGGACCGTCGTCGCCCTCGGCGGCTTCGCCTGGCAGGCCCTCCTGCCCGCCCTCGCGCAGGCCGGCTGGCAGGTCCCCCGGCCCCGGCCCGCCTTCGGCCACGGCGCCCTCGCCGTCCTCCCCGCCACCGACGGCGGCCCCGCCCTCCAGCTGTACGGCTGCTACCACGTGAGCCCGCGCAACACCAACACCGGCCGCCTCACCACCCCCATGCTCCGCGCCCTGCTCCGCACCGCCGCCCGGTCGGCCGGGCTGGAACCGGCGCCGGAGTAGGCCCGACGGCACCGACCCCCCGTACGGCGCCGCCGGAGCCGCCCCGACCGACCGGGCTCCCGACCGGCCGGGCCCGCCACGCCCTCGCCGCCGCCCACGACGCGGCCCCGGCCCACGCGGCGCCGGCCTAGGTTCGACCTAGCCGAACCGCAGCAATGTGCGCCGCGCCGCCCGGGCCCACACCTGGGGCAAGCGGGCCCGGGCCGTCTCGGCGGCGGTGAGCTGGCGGGCGTAGAGCGCCCCGAGGCCGAAGGGCTCGCCGCTCTCGGCGGCCTGCCCGGTGAGGGTGTCGGCGGCGATCACGGCGTCCTGGTGCTCGCCCAGCAGTTCCTGGACGGCCTTCATCCGGTCCGTGTACCGCTCGGCGGCCGCGCCGACCGCCGGGGCGGCGGTCTCGCCGGCGTAACGGGCGCGTTTGGCGGCCTTGCGGGCCTCGTGCAGGGCGCGGTCGCGCTGCTCGGCGGGCCCGGCCTCGGCGTCCAGGGCCGCCCGGACGCGCTCGCCGGTGCGGTGCTGCTCGCGTTCGGCGATCCGGGCCAGCTCGGGGACGGCTGCGCGGGCGGCCCGGCGGCGCAGCGGGGGGTCGGCGAGAAGGGCGGCGAGGGCGTCGGCGAGGGCACGGCGGCGCGGGCTGTCGAGGGCCGCGAGCACCTCCGGCCAGGCCTGCCGGTACTCAGCCCGTCCCCACCGCTCCAGCTCCGCCGCGACTCGCTCCGGCCGGCACTCGGCGGGCAGTGCCCGGGCCTGGGCTGCCAGCCGCTGGGCGAGCACCTCGCCGTCCCGGGCGCGGCCGAGGGCGGCCGCGAGCCAGCGCAGTTCGGCGACCAGGTGGTCGGTGGCCCCGGGGGCGAACAGCCGCCGGAAGGTCCGCAGGGCGCTGCGCAGCCGTCGGCAGGCGACCCGCATCCGGTGCACCGCGTCCGGTTCGTCCGCCCGGACGGCGTCGTCGAGGCCTGCCAGCACCGCCGCCTGGGCCCCGATGCGGTCCAGCAGCACCTGCCCCACCGTGGCGGTGGGTCGCGCCATGAGCGTTCACCCCCTCGTCGGGGTCGCCTGGAACGCCTTCCAGGCTAGTGAACCCGGCGGCGGGCTGCCCGACCAGCCGTCGCCCGGGCGGTTCCAGCAGCGGGCCACTCGCCCGTTGGTGGCAGTTCTTCGCCTTCCGTGGTCGTGGGAGCTTCACATCCTTCGTGCGCGAATCAGAATGGGCAACTGCTGTACGCCCTGCTCTCACTCCCACATGGAAGGCACAGGTGTGAATCGATGTTCAAGCGCTTCGGACTGACGGCGGCGATTGCCGCAGCCATGACGGTGAGCCTGTCCGCGACGCCCGCCGCCGGCCGGCCCGGCCCGGCCCGACCACTGGCCCCGACCGTGATCGACCTGGCGCTGTCGGCCTCCGAGGCCGTGGTCACCCCGGGCCCGACCACCACGACCCAGACGTTCACCGTGACGAACGTCAGTGCCGACAACGGCACCAGCAACATCACGTTCCGCTACACCTCCCCGATCTTCGTCAACATCGACACCCCGCTGCCGTCCGGGCCCGGCATCGTCTCCTGCGCCAAGCGCTACAGCAACCCCGACCGGCTGGTCCCGGAAGTCCTGGAGTGCACCCTCTCCCCGCTGTCCGCCGGCGCCAGCACCACCCTGACCGTCACCATCGACGCCCCCACCGGCACCCCGCCCACCCCGAAGGTCGCCTCCTGGGGCACTGCCTCGGCACTGCCCGTCCCGGGCGGCGACACCGTCACCGACCCGACCGACGCGATCATCACCCCCGGCGTCAACATCAACGGCGCACCGCCCGCCCCCACCGTCGACACCTCCCCCGCGCTCTACCTCCGCCCTCCCACCGGCGCGGTCTACGCCGACGGCACCGACGGCATCCTGCACTTCGTGGCCGGCAACGACAAGAACGCCGGTACCGCCCACCAGCCGATCCGTCTGGTCTTCTCCCTGCCTCCGTACGTCCGGTTCAAGGAAGTCGCCTTCGGCAGCCCGATGACCTGCACCACGCTGTTCAACGACCCCACCGACCCGACCGTCTCGGAGATCGAGGACTGCACCATCACCCCGCTGCTGGGCCTTCCGCCCGGCGCCGAACAGGCCGTCAGCGTCATCATCACCGCATCGCCCGGTGCCCCCACCGGCAACGTCTGGTCCTCCGCCATCGACGACACCACCGGTGGGGAGAACAACCAGAACCTGAACACCGACCTGTTCGCCCCCGGTATCCAGATCATCTGAGCCCGCCCCCCACCCCGCCAGGAGCCCGCGCCCCCGACCGTCCGTGGTCCGGCAGCCCGCTCCGGCAGCGGAGCCGTCGTGGAGGAGGTCCTGGAGTGACCTCTTCCACGACAGCTCCGCTGCTCTGCCTACCGGCCCTGACACACAGGCCCCGGGTGAACGAACGGCCTCCGGCGGGCAACGCTTCGACTCCCCGGGTACGCGCCCTCGTGCCGGATGTAAGCGTCGTGGCATACTCCGGGACGTGACGACCTCCACCCATGCGATCAGGGCCCTGCGGGCCGCGGTGTTCACCGCGCTCGCCGTGCCGCTGTCCGCGCTGGGCCAGGTGGTCATCACGGGTCGCCCGCTGCCGCTCTCGCTGGTGGCGGCCGCGACCGCCGTCGTCTTCCTGGTCGCGGCCGCGCTGGCCGGCGGGGAGCGGCGGCTGCTGCACATCTCCGGTGTGCTGGTGCCGGTCGAGCTGCTGCTCAACACGACGTTCAACCTGGGGCAGGCCGGCTGTGGGCCGATCCTGTCCGAGCACGTGCCCGCGCGCGGTGTGAACCTGCTGGTGTGTGGCGGCGGTTCGGTGGACGGGTCGCTGCTGGCCGGTCCGCTGGGCCACGTGGGGCCGCTGGCCCCGGCGGCGACCCAGGTGCTGCTCCTGCTGGTGCACCTGGTGATCGCGCTGGCCGCCGCCGCCTGGCTGCGGCTGGGCGACGCCGCCCTGTCGGGCCTGGCCCGGTCGCTGCGCGCGCTGCGCCAGTCACTGGCCCGCCCGTTGCGCGCCCTGGTCCTGCTGCTGCTCCCGGCTCCGGTTCGACCGGTGCTGCGGGTGCCGCTGCCGGTGTCGGACCGCGTGCGGCCGCGCCGCGAGGACGTGGTGCTGAGCCCGGCTCCCCGGCGTGGTCCGCCGGTTCTCGCGCCTGCCTGCTGACCCGCCCGAGGCCTTCCGGGGCCGCCGCGCACGTTCGTCCGCAGGCAGCGCGCACAACTCCCGCGTTCACCGACCCCGCCGCACCCGGTGCGGTTTCCCGCGCGCATCCGCGCGCCGCGTACAGGAGTTGCCTTCCATGGCTCAGACCCCCAGCAAGCAGCAGGCCAAGCGCATCAGTGCCCGTGAGCGGATCCAGGAGGCGCAGCGCATCGAACAGGCGGCGTCGAAGCGCCGTCAGCGGATCGTCGTGGCGGTGTCCGCCGTCGCGGTGCTCGCCCTCGCGGGCGGAGCGGCGGTCGCGATCAACTCGGCGTCCGGCAAGAAGGACTCGAAGGCGGCGGCCGATGCGTCCGCGCCGACGGAGCTGGTCGTCCCGGCGAACGCCTCCGGCCCGGGCGGCACGGTGATCACCTACGGCAAGGCCGACGCCCCGCACACCATGGAGGTGTACGAGGACTTCCGCTGCCCGGTCTGCAAGCACTTCGAGGCGGCGAACGGCGAGGCGGTCAAGAAGCTGACCGAGGACGGCTCGATCAAGGTGGAGTTCCACCTGGCGGCGTTCCTGGACAACGCCCTCGGCGGCAAGGGCTCGCGCACCGCGCTGGCCGCCGCGGGCGCCGCGCTCAACGAGGGCGTGGACAAGTTCAAGCAGTTCCACGACGTGCTGTACGCCAACCAGCCCGACGAGCGGAAGGACGACTTCGGCGACGTCAACCACATCCTCGACCTGGCCGGCCAGGTGCCCGGGCTGAAGACGGACGCCTTCGTGAAGGCCGTCACCGACAAGACGTACGCGCCGTGGGCGGCGAAGGTCGCGGAGGCGTTCAACGGCAGCGGGGTGACGGGCACCCCGACGGTCAAGGTGGACGGCAAGCCGATCACCCTGTTCAGCGGCCAGTCCACGGTGACGCCGGAGCAGTTCACCGCCCAGGTGAAGCAGGCCGCCGGCCTGAAGTAAGCACGGCACCACCGGCCCGGCCGAACCCCGGCCGGGCCGGCTCCTCCCAGCCACCGGAGTGCGCTGCCATGACCGCCGCTACCTCTGTGCACCTCTCCCCTTCCGTTCCCGGCGACGCCGGCCGTGCGCCGGTCGGCGCGGGCCGGGTGTTCTCCCTGCTGCTGTTCCTGGGCGGGCTGATCGGGCTGGCCGCCTCGGCCGTCCTGACCTTCGACAAGCTCCGCATCCTGGAGAATCCGTCCTACGTCCCCAGTTGCAACATCAATCCGGTGATCAGCTGCGGTTCGGTGATGCGCACCGAGCAGGCGGAGGTCTTCGGTTTCCCGAACCCGCTGCTCGGGCTGGCCGCCTTCGGCGCGCTGGCGGCGGTCGGGGCGGGGCTGCTGGCCGGTGCCGCGTACCGGCGCTGGTTCTGGCTGGGCCTGCACGCGGGCACCCTGCTGGGGGTGGTGTTCGTGCACTGGCTGATCGACGAGGCGCTGTACCGGATCGGCGCGCTGTGCCCGTACTGCATGGTGGTGTGGGCGACGGTGGTGGCGCTGTTCTGGTACACGACGCTGCACAACCTCCGGACGGGGGTGATCCCGGTGGGTCCGCGGTTGCGGCCCATCGTGCGGGAGGCGGCGCGCTACCACTGGGCGGTGCCGGTGCTGTGGGCGGCGGTGATCGCGCTGCTGATCCTCAACCGGTTCTGGTACTACTGGAGCACGCTGGTCTGACGGGTCCGACGGACCGGCGTGCTTGACGGATCGTCAGCCGACGTATCCCGTGGAGTGCAGCAGCGCGGTGGCGCCGGTGCGCCGGGCCGCCAGGGCCCGGGTGAGCCGGCGCGCCGCGCAGGGGTGCAGCAGCGCGGCCGCCCGGGCGGGGGTGAAGTACCCGTACTCGGCGATCTCCTCGGCCTGCACCCGGATGGTCGCGCCGGCCGCGACCGTTCCGCCGTCGAACATGAACTGCACGGCGGGGTGGGCGTGTTCACCCTGACCGGGGATCGGATCGCGCCACTCGACGACGAGCAGCCGCAGCTCGCCGGCCACCAGCCCGGTCTCCTCGCGCAGCTCGCGGGCGGCGCATTCGGCGGGACCCTCGCCGGGGTCCATCCCGCCGCCGGGGAACTGCCACTGGGCGCGGTAACTGGCCTTCAGCAGCAGGACGTCGCCGCCCTCGCCGGTGAGCAGCACGCTGCAGCCGACGTAGGCGCGCAGCAGCCCGGCCAGCCAATCCTGTTCCGAGAGCCAGGTGTCCGTCATCGCGCCTCCTCCGCCGGTGCCCCGTCGCGGTGGCCACTCTGCCGCAACCCCCGTGCCGGATCCGGCGGTTCGTACCTAATCCACCCGATCGGGTACTCGACGCACGAGAGCCCCTACCCGAAGACCGCCCGCCGGTAGGCGTTGCGCAGGTCGGTCAGCGGCTGGATGCCGCGGTCGTAGTGGACCTTGTTGGTGAGCAGCAGCGCCCAGCGGCCGAGCCGCCGGGAGATCCAGATGCCGGTGCCGGTGAAGCCGTAGTGGACGAAGGTGCCCTCGGCGGGATCGGTGCCGGGGGCGTACAGCCAGGACAGGCCGCGGGCGGGGGCGAGGCCGCCGGTCTGTTCGCGCAGCGACTCGGCGATCCAGGCCTCGCCCCAGGGTAGTTGGGGCGGCGGGGTGAGCAGCGCGGCGAGGAAGCGGGCGAGGTCGCGGGCGGTGGAGAAGGCCCCGGCGTTGCCGCAGACGCCGCCGAGCAGCCGGGCCGAGGGGTCGTGGACGACGCCGCACAGGTGGCTCCCGGTCTGCGGGTCGTACTCGGTGGGCGCGGTGCGGGTGGTGTCGGCGGGGCCGAGCGGCCCGTACCGGGTGTCGGCCATGGCGAGCGGCCGCCAGATCCAGCGGGCGGCGAGCTCGTCCAGCGGCGCGCCGCCGAGGTCCTCGACGAGGTAGCCGAGCAGGACGGCGGCGCGGTCGGTGTACTCGACGACCGTGCCGGGGGCGCGGTGCAGCGGGGCGGCGATCACCCCGGCCCGGATCGCCGCGAGGTCGCGTCCGTAGCGCTGCTCGAATCCGGTGCGCGGGAGCATTCCGGCGGTGTGCGCGAGGAGTTGACGGATCGTCACCGATCCGACGGGATGCCCGGAGGCGGGCGGCCACCAGTGGCCGAGCGGTTCGTCGAGCGGAAGCCGCCCGGCCTGCCGGAGCACTCCGGCGCAGGGCCAGAGGGCGATGATCTTGGTGAGGCTGGCGAGGTCGTACCGGGTGTCCGGCCCGGGGGCGAGCCGGGCGTACGGGCCCCGCCCGAGCACGCCGTGCGCGCCGCCGCCGAGCGTCCCCCCGGCATCGCCGACGGCCCAGACGGCGCCGGCCCCGACGGCGCGCACGCCGCCCCGGACCAGCCGGTCCAGCTCCCCGCCGGGCGCGGCCAGGGCGGGGAGCCGGTCGGCTCCTGGCGGTTGCTGGCTCATCGTCCCCCCTCAGAGGTGTCGTGAGCCTACCCGGCGGGCGGGCCGGTCAGACCGCCGCGGGAAGTTCCTTGCCGAGGCAGATGCTCTGCGGGTGGTCGCGGTAGATGCCGAACTTCCGGATCGCCGCGTACCCCTCGGACCCGTACAGCGCCACGGCCTCGGGCTGCTCGGTGCCGGTCTCCAGGATCACGCGGGTGCGTCCGGCCTCGGCGGCGGTCTGCTCCAGGCGGCGCAGCACCGCCCGGGCCAGGCCGCGGCCGCGGGCGGCGGGGACCACGAACATCCGCTTCAGCTCGACGTCGCCGTCGCGCAGCCCGTCCGGCCCGGCCTGCTTGGCCCGCCAGCCCCCGCAGGCGACCGGTCGGCCGTCGAGGTAGGCGACCAGGAACAGGCCGGCCGGCGAGTCGAAGTCGTCGAGGTGCAGCACGGTCTCGTCGGGGTCGCCGTAGCGGCGGACGTACTCCTGCTGCACCTCCGCCGACAGGGCCTGGGCGTCGGGGTGGGCGTAGCCGGTGACACGGAACTCGACGGTTCCGGCCTCCATGGTGGTGCTCTTCATGAGGGAAGAGCCTACGACCTGGGTCAGCGGGCCTCGAAACGGGCGACCAGCTCGTCCTTGCCGAACATCCGCGCGGTGTCGACGGCGTTCGGGGTGCCGGCGGCGGGGTCGGCGCCGCCGTCCAGCAGGACGGTCAGCACGTCCTCGGCGCCCTTGAAGACGGCGCCGGCGAGCGGGGTCTGGCCGCGGTCGTTGGCGCGGTTCGGGTCGGCGCCGCGCGTCAGCAGGGCTTCGACGGTGGCGGCGTGGCCGTGGTAGGCGGCGAGCATGAGCAGGGTGTCGCCGCGGTCGTTGGTGAGGTCGGCGGGCGCACCGGCGTCCACGTAGGCGGTCAGGGCGTCGGTCTCGCCGGCGCGGGCGGCGTCGAAGAGCTTTCCGGCCAGGGCGATCACCTCGGCGTCGGGGGCGACGGGGGCGTCGGCGGGCTGCTGGTCGGCGGCGTCGGTCATGGCGGGCGGCCTTTCCGGTCTGCGGGCTCTGCGGGTTCTGCGGGTTGCGCAGGCGGCAGGGCCACGGTGGAGGAGTGTCGCTGACGGGGTGCGGCTGGAGGAGCTGCGCGTACCGCACCGTAGCGGCCGGGCGCCGGGCCCGGCCAGCGCGCGTCCGGATGGCGGATGACGGCCCTCGGACGGCGGCCATCCGGGCGAACTTCCCCGACCCCCCGGAAACCTCCCGCCCACCCGGCGGGAATGCCTCGCCGCACCGGAACTGCGCGGGACACGGCCCCACCCCGGCCGGTCCGCCCGCCTTCGCCCGAACTCCAGGGCGACGTTGAACGGGAAACCACCCATTTGCACCGTTCCATCATCTATTACTTTTTGTCACGATTAACGCACTTTCCGTAACACCGTCCCCGTCCCCCCTCCCGAGGAGCAGAACGTGATCCTCTCGATTTCCGGCATCGTCCTGTTCGGCACCATCGCCTTTCTGTTCTTCCGCAGGGACGGACTAAAGGTCTCCCACGCCGTCGTCTGCGCCCTCTTCGGCTTCTACGTCGCCGGTTCCTCGATCGCCCCGAGCATCACCGCCGGCGGCGCCAGCCTGGCGAGCCTGCTCGGCGGCCTCAAGTTCTAGCGGTCCACGTTCCAGGCGCTGCCACTCCCCCGCACGGGCCCGGGCGCGGATCCCACCGCCCCGGGTCCCGTCGTACCTGCTCCGCCCCCGCCACCCGACCCGTCCCACTCGCCCGGGGAGTCAAGGAATGCCGCTCCAACGCCACCTCAGCAAGGGCCGCGAGATCGCCCGAACCGCCGGGGACCACGCCTCCGACATGTTCGCCCCGCTCTCCGTGATCGCCCGCGGACTGCGCCACCACGCGGGCTGGGCCAAGGACCGCTGGAACGCCACCCCGAAGGAGCGCCGCGGCCCGACGCTGTTCCTCTCCGCCGCGATGCTGGTCGGCGTCTACCTGCTGCCGCACGGCCTGCTGTTCGCCCTGATCGCCCTGATGGCCAGCTCCGCCTGGGCCGGCCGGGCCCCCAAGCCGGCACCCGCCCCGCCCGCCCCGGACGTCGCCGACATCAAGCTCGGCGCGCTCTACGCGGCGCTCACGCCGTACCTGTGCGGCCCCGAGGACGCCAACCCGCTGTACCACTACCAGGGCCACTACAAGCACGCCTTCGGCTCCTGGGAGTTCGACGACGAGGGCCGGCTCTCCCGGCTGGAACTCGGCTATCCGGCCTACTTCACCGACACCGAGCCGATCGCGCGGGCCCGGATCGAGCAGGTCGTCCAGGGCAAGGCCGGCCGGGCCCGGGAGTACCGCTTCGACTGGGACGAGGAGTCCAACCGGCTGCGGATCGCCGCGCTCACCCCACTGCCCGCCGACATCGTCGCCCAGCGCTTCGTGGCCGCCCCCGGCGAGATCGTGCTCGGCTTCACCGACGAGGACGGCACCGCCCGGACCATCCCGGTCACCCAGGGCGGCGCGATCGCCCAGCAGCCGCCGGTCGTCTGGCGCACCGGCCCGCGCTCGGCCGAGCCGCACCTGCTGGCGCTCGGCGTCACCGGCTACGGCACCTCCAGCCTGATCCGCTCGATCGCCCTCCAGGCGCTCCCGTACGGGGACCTGGTGGTGGTCGACGGCGCGGGCACCGGGGAGCACGCCTGCCTGGTCAACCGGCCCGGCGTGCACACCGTGGAGACCAGCCTGCACGGCGCGCTGGCCGCGCTGGAGTGGGCCGCCCAGGAGACCGAGCGCCGGCTCGCCGCGCTGAACGCCGCCCGGCACGCCGGCACCGCACCCCCCGAGGACGCCACCCGCCCGCTCTGGCTGCTCCTGGACCACCCGACCGAGCTCAGCGAGCTCGCTCACGCCGAGGGCCGCCCGGACCCGCAGGACCTGCTGGAGCTGCCGCTGCGGCACGGCCGCGCCGCCCGCGTCACCGTGGTGATCGCCGACGACGTCGAGGCCAGGGGCCGGATCACCTCGACCGTGCGCGCCACCACCCGGGCCCGGGTCGTCCTCGGCCCCGCCGGGCCCGAGGAGGGCCACGCCGCGCTCGGCGCGCCGCTGGACATCGTGCCCGCCGCGCACGCCCCCGCCGGCCGCGGCTACGCCCGGATCGGCAACGGCACCCCCGTCCGGCTCCAGGTACCGGCCACCGTCGACCCGCTGGACGAGGAGGCCCCGACCCAGCTGCGGGACGCCGTGATCGCCCTGCTGCCGCACCGCGACACCCGCACCGAGGCCGCCGCCGACCTGCCGCCCCGGCCGGAGCGCCCGCCGTTGGTCCTGCCCGCCGATCCGGCACCCGGGGCCCACCCGATCGACCTCGCCAAGGGCGAGCCGATGATCCGTTCCCGCCCGATCTCCTGACCGCGGCGGACGGGGGCGGCGGCGGTCCTCGAATCCCGTCCCGGTAGGCTCGTCACGGAAAGGCCGACCGATCACCAGATGTGAAATAGGTGACACCCAGGGTGATATCCACGGCCAGATGTGACAAATCGGGCGCCGATGGGTACAAACAGGGGCGGCACGACAGACGACGCATGTCCCCGGACGGGAATCTTCGTCGGAAGCCGAGCGTTGACCGAACGACGAAGAACAGCGACCACTAGTCCTGTGGGCCATAAGCCCGGGAGGCACGATTCATGAGCGAGCGAGCTCTCCGCGGCACGCGACTCGGGGCCACTAGCTACGAGACCGACCGCGGTATCGATCTGGCTCCCCGCCAGACCGTCGAGTATGCATGTCAGAACGGCCACCGATTCGAGGTTCCTTTCTCGGTCGAGGCGGAGATCCCCCAGGCCTGGGAATGCCGCTTCTGTGGCCAGGAGGCGGTACTTCTCGACGGCGACGAGCCGGAAGAGAAGAAGGTCAAGCCGACGCGTACCCATTGGGACATGCTGATGGAGCGCCGGACCCGTGAGGAACTGGAGGAGGTACTGGCCGAGCGACTGGCCGTGCTCCGCTCCGGCGGAATGAACCTCGCGGTGCACCCGCGGGACACCCGCAAGAGCGCCTGACCTCGCTCCCGCCACGGCGGGAGGACGCGAAAAGGGACCCTGGTCACCAGGGTCCCTTTCGCGTTCCCCGGGGACTCCAGGGCCGGCCCTGGAGTCCCCGGGAGGGGCGGTCAGCCCGGGATCGGCGGGCGGTAGGTGGTGTCCGGGCCCTGCGGACCGCGCGGGCCGTCGCCGGGCTCCACCACCTCGCCCTGGATCACCTTGCCGTCCGGGCGGTGGATACGCAGCTGCTCCTGCAGCCGCATCGCGTCCGCGAACGGATCGGCCCCGGCGGCGACGGTGCTGCGCAGCGCCTTGTCTGCCACCCGGCGGCCACCGGCCCGCCAGAGCGCCCTGGTGGGCGGGAACAGCAGGGTGAGCGCCACCAGGTCCGACAGGAAGCCCGGGACGATCAGCAGCAGGCCCGCCAGCACCGTCAGGCTGGTGCCGGTCTCGGGCTGCTCGGACTTCGGGTCCTTGCTCTGCTCGATCGCCGCGGACAGCGCCTTCAGCCCGGCCCGCTTGATCAGCGAACCGCCGACCAGCGCGCCCGCGATGAGCAGCAGCACGACGACGAATCCACCCAGCCACGAGCCCACTTGGACCAGCAGCCAGATCTCCAGCACCAGCCAGGCGGTGATCAGCAGCGGCAGCACCCGGCGGAGCTTGCCGCGCGGGGCCGGACGGGCGGGGGTAGCTTGCTGGGTCACGGTACGAATCCACTCCAAGCAGTGCTCTGCGCGCCGCACGGGAGGTCCGGGCCGGCTACGGCACCACCTGGTCCAACGATTCCCCGGCGGCCGGTGTTCCGGCGCGGGCCTTCCGTCGGCGGCCGACCAGCACGCCCGCGCCGCAGGCCAGCAGGCCTGCGAAGGCCAGCGTCCACTCCGGCGCGGCGCCGACCCGGTCGGCGACGGTGGTGCCGTCGCGCAGCGGGACGACCGCCGACAGCTCGGCCGCGGTCAGCTCCTCGGTGCGCTGCTGGACCGTGCCGTCCGGGGCGATCACCGCGCTGATGCCGCTGGTGGCGGCGATCAGCACGGCCCGGCCGTGCTCGACCGCGCGCAGCCGGCTCATCGCGAGCTGCTGCTCGGGCTGGCCGGTCTTGGCGTAGGTCGCGTTGTTGGTCTGGACCACCAGGACGCGGGCGCCGCTGTCCACGGTGTCGCGGACGATCTCGTCGTAGGCGACCTCGAAGCAGATCACGTCGCCGATCCGGGCCGGGCCGAGCTGCATGACGCCGTTGTGGTCCCCAGGGTAGAAGTCCCGGGCGACCCGCTGGAGCCGGGTGATCACCTTCATCAGCTGGGCGCGGAACGGCACGTACTCGCCGAACGGGACGGGGTGCTGCTTGGTGTAGGAGGCGCCGGGGCCGGTCTTCGGGTCCCAGACGATGCCCTCGTTCTGGACGTGCTGCGCGTCCGGGCCGTCCACCAGGGTGCCGACCAGGGTGGGCACGCCGACCGTCTTCACGGCCTGGTCGATGCGCTGGTAGGCGAGCGGGTCGCTGAACGGGTCCAGGTCGGAGGAGTTCTCCGGCCAGATCACGATGTCGGGGCGCTCGACCTTGCCGGCGGCGATGTCCGCGGCCAGCCGCTCGGTCGCCACCGCGTGGTTGTTGAGGACCATCATCGGGCGGCCCAGGAAGTCCATGCCCGGGTTGGGCACGTTGCCCTGGACGATGGCGACCTTCACGGTGTCGGCCGGCGCGGTCGGCACCGGCACCAGGTACCCGGCCAGCAGCGCGGCCACCGCGCCCAGCCCCGCCAGCGCGGCGGCCCGGGGCGTCCTGCGCGGCCCGCGCAGGCGCAGCGCGGCGCCGGCGAGCAGGGCGCCCGAGAGGGCGACCGCGAAGGTCACCAGCGGTGCGCCGCCGAGCGCGGCCAGCGGCGTGAACGGGGTCGCGGTGTTGGCGAAGGCCAGCCGCCCCCACGGGAAGCCGCCGAACGGCAGCCGGTCGCGCGCCCACTCCTGGGTGATCCACAGGCAGGCCGCCCAGAGCGGCCAGGCCGGCAGCCGGGAGGTGAGGGCCAGACCGCCGCCGAGGACGGCCAGGAACAGCGCCTCCACGACCGACAGGCCGACCGTCGCGTCCCAGCCGACCACCCGCAGCCAGCTGAGCAGCAGCAGGAAGAACGGCAGGCCGAAGGCGAAGCCCGTCCAGGCCGCCTGGCGGACGGTGCGGCCCCGGGTGAGCAGGGACAGCGCGGCGACGCCGAGCAGCGACAGCGGCCACAGGTCGAAGGGCGGGAAGGCGAGTGCGAGCAGCAGACCCGACAGGGCCGCGAGGCCGGTGCGGGGAAGGCCCGCCCGGACCTTGGCGACGGCGCGGGCGGCCCGGCCGGGCCTGGGCGCCGACTCCGCCGGCTCGGGTGCGGCCCCGGGCCGCTCCTGGGTGACGGGCATGGCCACCGGCGCACCATCTTCCTGGATCTTGCTGTTCGGACGCTGTCCGAAGAAGGTACCCCGGACCGTCGGGGAGCCGTGAGGTCAGGGTGGTAGCCGGGTCGGCGGCCCACGGCCCGGCGGGCCTTGCCGCACACGCCCCCGACCGGGCGGCGGGGTCGCAGGCGTGGTGCTGCCCGCCCAGGGACTCCGGGCGGGAGTCCGGGGCGGGCAGCACGCGGGGAACGGTGAAGCCGGCGGGGGACGGCGGGACGGTCGTCCTGGGGACCGTGCCGGCCGGCCGGCCGCCGCTTCAGCTGGGGCTACGCGGGCGTGCCCGGCTCTACTCGGCCGCCAGGTGGACGGTGCGGCCGCGGACGACGGTGCGCAGGCAGGCCGGCAGCGGGTGGCCGGGGGTGAGGTCGGGCAGGCCCGGGGTGCCGGAGCGCGGGTCGGTGGACCAGCCCGCCACCCGGGAGTCGGGGGCCTGGACGACCAGTTCGTCGGCGGCCCAGATCGCGTAGCTGGCGACGGCGCCGGGCACGAGCACGCCGTCCTGGTCGCGGCCGATCGCGCGCCAGCCGCCGCGGGTGTGCGCGGTGAAGGCCGCGCGGACGGAGATCCGGTGGTCCAGGGTCTGGTGGAAGGCGGCCGCGCGGACGGTGCCCCAGGGGTCCAGCGGGGTGACCGGGGCGTCCGAGCCGAAGGCCAGCGGCACGCCGGCCCGCAGCAGGGCGGCGAAGGGGTTGAGCGCGGCGGCCCGCTCGGCGCCGAGGCGCTGGACGTACATGCCGTCCGGGCCGCCCCAGGCGGCGTCGAAGGCGGGCTGGACGGAGGCGGTGAGGCCGAGCTCGGCGAAGGCGGCGACGGACTCGTCGTCCAGCGCCTCGGCGTGCTCGACGCGGTGGCGCAGCGCCTTGACCCGCCCGGTGCCGACCCGCTCCCCGGCCGCCCGGACGCCGTCCAGGACGGCGGCCACGGCCGCGTCGCCGATGGCGTGGAAGCCGGCCTGGAGCCCGGCCTCGGTGCAGGCGGCGACGTGGTCGGCGACCTGCTCGGCGGTCAGGTAGGCGGTGCCGGTGTGCTCGGCGTCGGCGTAGGGGGTGTGCAGGCAGGCGGTGTGCGAGCCCAGCGCGCCGTCCGCGAAGAGGTCGCCGCCGGCGCCCACCGCGCCGAGCCGGCGGGCCGTCTCGGCTCCACCCAACTCGCCCCAGTAGCCGAAGACTTCGGGGCCTTCGCCTTCGGCGGCGAGGGCCAGCAGGGCGGCCAGGTCGGCCTCGGAGGAGATCTCCGGGCCGGCGCACTCGTGCAGCGCGCCGATGCCGAGTTCGGCGGCGCGGGCGAGGGTGGCGCGCTGGGCGCGGCCGCGCTGCTCGGGGGTGAGGTGGGCGAGCGCGGTCCGCCGGACGGCGTGGTGGGCGTCCTTGGTGAGCGGGCCGTCCTCGGTGTGGCCGGGGCACTCGGCCAGGCCGGGGGCGAGGGTGCGCAGCGCGGTGGTGGCGAGCGCGGAGTGCACGTCGGTGCGGGAGAGGTAGAGCGCGGCGCCGCGGGCGGCGGCGTCGAGTTCGGCGAGCGTGGGCGGGCGGCCCTCGGGCCAGCCGGTCTCGTCCCAGCCGTGGCCGATGAGCACCCCGCCGGGCTCGGGCCTGGCGTCGACGAAGGCGGTGACGGCGGCGAGGGCGTCGGCCAGCGAGGGGCTGCCGGTGAGGTCGAGGCCGGTGAGCGCCAGGCCGGTGGCGGTGGCGTGCACGTGGGCGTCGACGAAGGCGGGGGTGACCAGGGCGCCGTCCAGCTCGACGATCTCGTCGGCGGCGGCGGCGTACGCCTCGGCGGCGCCGTCGCTGCCGACCCAGGCGATGTGCTCGCCCTCGACGAGCATCGCGGTGGCGAACGGGTCGGCGGGGCTGTAGACGGCGCCGCCGCGCAGCAGGACGGTCCGGGAAGTGCGTTCGGTCATGCCGCTAAGTCTGCACCTGCGGGGTTCGCCCTCAGAGCCTCGGGGGTCGCGCCTCGTAGGGGGTGGACAGGACGACGGTGGTGCGGGTGGAGACGCCGGCGGCGCTGCGGATGCGGGCGAGCAGGTCCTCCAGGTCGCCGGGGGCGCCGACGCGCACCTTGAGGATGTAGTTCTCGTCGCCGGCGACGCTGTGGCAGGCCTCGATCTCGGGCAGGCCGGCCAGCCGTTCGGGGGTGTCGTCCGGGGCGCTGGGGTCGAAGGGCTTGACCGAGATGAACGCGGTCAGCGCCAGGTCGACGGCGTCGGGGTCGATGATCGCGGTGTAGCCGCGGATCACCCCGCGCTGTTCGAGGCGGCGCACCCGCTGGTGCACCGCCGAGGTGGACAGGCCGGTGGCCTTGCCCAGGTCCGTGTAGCTCATCCGGCCGTCCTCTAGGAGCAGCTGGACGATGCGTTGGTCGAGATCCTCCACAGTGCGCAAACCTACCCGGTCGGGGGCACGGGGGGCGCACGCGGTGTCACATCGGATGCCCGCAGGTGTCACGCGGGCAAATGCCAGGCGAATGTGGCACTGGATGTGGCCAAGGACACACCCGGTGCATCACGGTGCACCGAGCCGCAGGGTTATGAGCCCGAATCGGAGGGAAATGCTGGTTGTGGCCCCGGGCGACCACGCCGGGCCCGATCCGAGGGGGATCCTCATGCCGACTGACCAGCGTGCCCTGGGCGCCGACGAGACCGACGATACGACCGGCCGCGACGACCTCGCGGTCGATCACGGCCACGTCCCGGGCATCGACCCGGGCGAGGCCGAGACCTGGGACATCTTCCGGGTGCACTGCCCCGAGTGCCGCCGCCCGATCGCCCTGGTGGCCGACGAGGAGCGGCTGCCGCAGCACGCGCTGCTGCCGACCGCCTGGAACCCCTTCACCCCCGCGCTGTGCCCGGGTTCGGGCACGCCGACCGACGACCTCGCCGAGGTGGAGACCCCGGAGGACGCCCAACCCGGCGGGCTCGACGCCCTGTTCAGGCTCCCCACCGAACTCGACTGGCGCACCCAGCCGTTCTCCCACGCGGTGGCGCACCGGCCGACGCGGACCGCCGTCGTCGCCCCGGCCGTCCCGGTCATCTCGGCCATCCCCGAGCAGCGCCGCCGCCTGGTCCGGCGCTGAACCGCCGCCCTGCGCGGGCGGGTTGCTGAACCGCCGCCCTGCGCGGGCGGGTTGCCGATCCGCCCGCCCGCGCGGGCGGGTTGACGCAGAATCGAAGACGCCTCCGGCCGTCACTCCGCACCCTGGAGTGACGGCCGGAGGCCGTTTGTGGGGGGCTCAGCCCTTCGTGAGGTGACGGCCGATCACCAGACGCTGGATCTGGTTGGTGCCCTCGACGATCTGCAGCACCTTCGCCTCGCGCATGTAGCGCTCGGCCGGGAAGTCCTGCGTGTAGCCGTAGCCGCCGAGCACCTGGACCGCGTCGGTGGTCACCCGCATCACGGCGTCGGTGCAGAACAGCTTGGCCATCGCCGCCTCCTTGGAGAACGGCAGGCCCGCGTCCCGCAGCCGGGCGGCGGACAGGTAGAGCGCCCGCCCGGCCTCGATCTGGGTGGCCATGTCGGCGAGCATGAAGGACAGGCCCTGGAACTCGGCGATCGGGCGGCCGAACTGACGGCGGGTGCGCGCGTAGTCGACCGCGAGGTCGAGCGCGGCCTGGGCGACGCCGACCGCGCAGGCGGCGATGCCGAGGCGGCCGGAGTCCAGTGCGGCGAGCGCGATCTGGAAGCCCTGGCCCTCCTCGCCGATCAGCCGGTCGCGGGAGACCCGGGCGCCGTCGAAGTGCAGCTGCGCGGTCGGCGAGGAGCGCATGCCCATCTTGTGCTCCGGCGGGGCGGCCGACAGGCCCTGTGCGTCGCCCGGGACGAGCAGGCAGCTGATGCCCTTGGAGCCCTCGTCGCCGGTGCGCACCAGGGCGCTGTAGAAGTCCGCCCGGCCGCCGTGGGTGATCCACGCCTTGGTGCCGTTCACCACGTACGCGTCGCCGTCGAGGTCGGCGCGGGTGCGCAGCGCGGCCGCGTCCGAGCCGGACTGCGGTTCGGAGAGGCAGTAGGCGCCGAGCTGCTCGCCGGAGAGCATTCCGGGCAGCCACCGGCCGCGCTGCTCCTCGGTCCCGAAGCCGGCCAGCGCGTGGCAGGAGAGGGTGTGCACGCTCACCCCGAGGCCGACGGCCAGCCAACCGGCCGCCAGCTCCTCCAGCACCTGCAGGTACACCTCGTAGGGCTGCCCGCCGCCGCCGTACTTCTCGTCGTAGGGGAGGGAGAGCAGGCCGGCCTCGCCGAGGGTGCGGAAGACCTCGCGCGGGAAGCGGCCGACGGCCTCGTCCTCGGCCGCGCGGGGCTGCAGCTCGCGCTGGACCAGGTCCCGGGTGAGGCTCAGCAGCTCGTGGGCCTCCTCGCTGGGCAGCTGGCGCTCCACGGCTTTCACTGGGGACGGGGTCATGGCGGCGGTCGCCTCCTCGATCGGGCACCGGAGCGTGGTGTGGCTGGTCCGGCGCGGGTGTGGCAGGTCGGCCCGACCGGCACCGGATTACGGTGAACGGCCGTTCACAGGCATGGCGATGCGAGTATGCCGGAAACCCGCGCCGCCGTCACGATCACCCAGGAGTAACTGGACGGACTGGTGGGCTACGGCACCGTAGGGTTGCCGTTGTGGCTGCTTCCCGACCCCTCTCCCCCGCCCTTCCGCCCCTTCCCGGCGACGCGGTGGCCTCGCTCGCGGCGGAGCTGCGCGCACTGCCGCCCTCCTGCGGGCCGGTGCGGCTGGTCGCGGTGGACGGGCACGCGGGCTCGGGCAAGACGACCTTCGCCGGGCGACTGGCGGCGGCACTCGGCGGGGCGCCGGTGGTCCACCTCGACGACCTGGCCACCCACGCCGAGCCCTTCGGCTGGACCGGGCGGCTGCGCGAACAGGTGCTGGAGCCGCTGGCGGCCGGCCGGGACGGTGCGTACCGGGTGTACGACTGGACGCTGCGCCGCTTCGCGGGCACGGCCGCGGTGCCGGTCGCCCCGGTGGTGCTGGTGGAGGGCGTCGGCGCCGGACGGCGGGCGGTGCGGCCGTGGCTGGCCCGGGTGATCTGGCTGGAGTTGGACGCCGCCGCGGCCCGGCGGCGCGGCGAGCAGCGGGACGGGCCGGATCTGGCCGAGTTCTGGGCCGGCTGGGCCCGGGCCGAATCGGCGCATTTCGCCGCGGATCCGAGCCGTCCGTTCGCCGGGACGCGGGTCGACGGGGTGACCGGACGAATCACGCCGGGCACCGTGGGTGAACCTTCAACAAGCCCTTGACCTGCGCTGTCGCCAGGATTTAGGTTCTCATCAGCCGCCGGAACGGGATGTTCCGGCCGCCTCGGACCCGGCGTCCCCGGCTTGTTCCCCCGTGAGCCGGGGGCGCCGTCCGGTCCTTTCCGAATCGCGCTCCCCCGCCGCCGGTCCAAGCCCCCACCCGCTCAACGACCGCTCGCACGATCGCATTTGACTCCGTGGGCGCCCTTCCGGATCAGCGCCACGCCGGTACGATTCCTCGCAGGCGCAGATGCGCCCGGGGGCTTTCGACCACCGGCCCGGCTGCACGCAGGCGACCTGCCACCGAGCCCCGGGCCAAGCCGCGGGGGGCGTGAGTGACGACGGTGGACAGTTCGGACAGCAACGCGGGCGGCCCGGACCGGCTCGCCGAACGCGCGTGGCTGCGTGCCATGGACGCGTACACGGCGGGCGCGTACGCCCGTGCCGAGGAGGAGTTCCGCGCGGCCGTCCGGCTGGACCCGGGCATGGCCGACGCCTGGCTCGGCCTGCACGCGCTGCGCAGCGACACCTCGGCGGCGCTGCTGGCCATGTACCGCAACCAGAAGCGGTTCGGCGAGCAGCGGCGGCGCCACCGCCGCCCGCTCAGCTCCTGGTACTGGCTGGGCTGGTGGGTGCAGCCCGTCCTGGAGGACGCCCGCGACCTGGCGCTCGCGCACGCCTCGCACTGGCTGGACGGCCGCCACCTGGCCGAGCTGGACCGGGCGCTGGAACAGTGCCCGGCGCCCAGCGAGGACCCGTCCGCCCGGTTCCTGTACGCCTGCCGGTCCTACCTGCTCAAGGACTGGGAGCAGTTGGTCCGGGACACCGACCGGCTGCTGGACGACCCGCTGCTCGGCATCGAGGCCGGGCTGTTCGCCGGCATGGCGCGGGTCCGGCTGGACATGTGCGCCCAGGCGCAGGCGCCGCTGGCCGCCTCGCTGGCCCGCTGCCGCTCCGAGCAGCCCCAGCGCAAGGAACTGCGGTACTGGCTGGCCCGGGCGTACGAGGGGGCCGGGCGCAGTGCGGCCGCGCTGCCGCTCTACCGGGCGGTGCACCGGGCCGATCCGGTGTTCATGGACACCGCCGCGCGGCTGGCCGCGATCGCGTCGGAGGACGGGTTGGCGGACGACCTGCCGGACGCCCTGCTGGACGGCGGCCTGCCGACGGGCGGGCGGGCGGCCGGGTACGAGGACACCGAGCCGGCCGAGGTGGACGAGGCCGACGAGGTGGACGGGGCGGACTTCCAGGACGGGGCCGGATACGCCACGGCGGGGGGCTTCGGCGACGCGGCCCCCGGGTTCACCGAGGGCGTCGGGTACACCGGCGGGGTCGGATTCGTCGAGGGCGTCGGGTTCCTCACGGGGCCCGGCCCGGGCGACGGCTCCACGGCGAACCCGGCGCCGCAGGCGGCCGGCGAGCGGTCGGGTTCGCCGGGCGGCTCCGCCGCCCCGCTGCCGGTGCCGGTCCGCGCCGAGGCCCAGCCCCGCACCGTTCCACTGCCCACCGCCCAACCGGTCGACGACGAGCGCGAGTTGGACGCGGCGCTGGCGGAACTCTCGCTGATGGTGGGCCTGGAGCCGGTCAAGCGCCAGGTGCGGGCACTGTCGGCGCAGCTGCGGATGTCCAGACTCCGGGCCGCGCAGGGCCTGCCGGTCCAGCCGCCCAAGCGCCACTTCGTCTTCTCCGGCCCCTCCGGCACCGGCAAGACCACCGTGGCCCGGATCCTCGGCCGGGTCTTCCACGCCCTCGGACTGCTCTCCGGCGACCACCTGGTGGAGGCCCAACGGGCCGACCTGGTCGGCGAGTTCCTCGGCCAGACCGCGGTCAAGGCGAACGAGCTGATCGACTCGGCGCTGGACGGCGTGCTGTTCATCGACGAGGCGTACAGCCTCTCCAACTCCGGCTACACCAAGGGCGACGCCTACGGCGACGAGGCCCTGCAGGTGCTGCTGAAACGCGCCGAGGACAACCGCGACCGCCTGGTGGTGATCCTGGCCGGCTACCCCGAGGGCATGAACCGGCTGCTCGCCACCAACCCCGGCCTCAACTCCCGTTTCACCACCCGGGTCGACTTCCCCAGCTACCGCCCGAACGAGCTGACCGCGATCGGCGCCGCGCTGGCCGGCCGGGACGGCGACGGCTGGGACGAGGACGCGGCCGAGGAACTGGCCAGCATCTGCGCCCACGTGGTCCGCGAGGGCTGGATCGACGAACTGGGGAACGGCCGGTTCATCCGCACCCTGTACGAGAAGTCCTGCGCCTACCGGGACCTGCGGCTCTCGATGCTGCGCGAACCGCCGGGCCGGGAGGACCTGGCGACCCTGCGCCTGCCCGACCTCGTCCAGGCCTACGGGGAGCTGATCGACGGCCGCGGCTGAGACCAGCTCCCCGGGATCACGCCGGGATCGCGCCGGGCTCAGCCCCGGAGCAGCTCGGCCTCGCGCTCGGGGTCGAGGCCGACCTTCGGCCGGTCGGCGCGCTGCGGGGCGACGCCGCCGATCGACCGCAGCCAGGCCCAGGTGTCCTCGACCGTCTCGCCCACCGGCCGGCAGCGCAGCCCGGCGGCGACCGCCCGGTCCACGGACGCGCCGTGCAGGAAGTCGTTCAGCTCGCCGGGCGGCAGCCAGATCGGCAGCTCCGTCCAGGGCTCGACGCCGGCCGCCAGGATGCGCTCGGGGTCGGTCCAGCGCAGGTCCGCGTCCGAGCCGGTGACCCGCACGCAGGCCTCCAGCAGCTCGCCCATCGTGGTGTGGCCCGCCGGGCCGACCACGTTGCACGCGCCGCCGAGCCGGGCCGCCGACGCGTCCAGGAGCCAGCCCGCGAGGTCGCGGACGTCGATGTACTGCAGCGGCAGGTCGTACGGACCGGGGGCGAGCACCGGGCCGCCCCTGGCGATCCGGTTCAGCCACCAGGGCAGCCGGCCGATGTTCTCGTGCGGGCCGAGGATCAGACCGGCCCGGGCGAGCAGGGCGCGCCCGCCGAACTCCGCCTCCAGGGCCAGTTCGGCCCCGCGCTTGGCCTCGGCGTAGGGCACCTCGCCCTCGGCGTCCGGGGACGACTCGACCACCTCCGCCGACTCGTCCGCCCCGCGCGCCGACGGGTGGTCGTACACCGACCGGCTGGAGACGTACCCGTAGTGGCCGACCCGGCCGGCCAGCAGCCGGGCGCTGTCGCGGACCGCCGTCGGGGCTCCGGACCAGGTGTCCACCACCGCGTCCCACTCCCCCGTGGCCAGCGCCGCGAGCCCGCCCTCGGCGGTGCGGTCGCCCAGCAGCGCGGTCACGCCCGCGGGCGCGGGCTGCGTACCGCGGTTGAGGGCCGTCACCTCCCATCCCCTGGCCAGCGCCTCCTCGGCGACGACCCGTCCGACGAAATTCGTTCCACCCAGCAGGAGAAGCCTCATGCCGACCACCCTGCGCCCAGGGTGGTCGGCATGGGAACGGCTGAACGCTGAGAGCAGAATCGCCCGCGGCGGACACGCCGTCAGCGAAAGGGGGAACCTCAGGCGGCGGAGCGGTGGTCCGGGTCGTGCATCTCGCCGACCAGCTCCTCCAGCACGTCCTCCAGCATGACCACACCGAGCGTGCGGCCGTCCTGGTCCAGCACGGCGGCCAGGTGGCAGGTCGCCCGGCGCATCGCGCCGAGCGCGTCGTCCAGCGGGAGGCTGCCGCGCAGCACCGTGATCGGACGCCACAGCCGGGCCGGGACGGGCGCGGACGGGTCCTCCACGTCGAGGATGTCCTTGAGGTGCAGGTAGCCCAGGTAGCCGTGGCCGGCCGGGTCGCCGTCGGTGACCGGGAAGCGCGAGAAGCCGGTGCGCAGGGCGAGCTCCTCGACCTCCGCGGCGGTCACCTTGGTGTCCACGGTGACGAGCTGCTCGGGCTTGAGCAGCACCTCGGTGACCGGGCGGTGGCCCAGCTCCAGGGCGTCCTCAAGACGCTCCTGACGGCCCTCGTCGAGCAGGCCGGCGTCCCGGGAGTCGACCAGCAGGTACATCAGCTGCTCGGTGGTGAACACCGACTCGACCTCGTCCTTGGACTCGACCCGGAACAGCCGCAGCACACCGTTGGCGATGGCGTTCAGCAGGCTGATCACCGGGGCCAGCCAGCGGGCCAGCCGGTCCAGCGGCGGGCCGAGCCAGAGCGCGGCCTTCTCCGGGCCCGCCATGGCCATGTTCTTGGGCACCATCTCGCCCATCACCATGTGCAGGAAGACCACGACGGCCAGCGAGATGCCGTACGAGAGCGGGTGCATCAGACCGGACGGGACGCCGATCGCGTGGAACGGGCCCTCCAGCAGACTGGCGATGGTCGGCTCGGCCAGGGCGCCGAGGCCCAGCGAGCAGACGGTGATGCCGAGCTGGGCGGCGGCCAGCATCGCGGACACGTTGGACAGCGCGTGCAGCACGGTGCGGGCACGCTTGTGGCCGGCCTCGGCGAGCGGTTCGATCTGGCTGCGGCGCACCGAGACGACGGCGAACTCGGCGCCGACGAAGAAGGCGTTCCCGAGCAGGAGCAGGACGGCGACGGCCAGTTGGAGCGCGGTCATCGGGCATTCTCCTGGTCGTCCTCGAACGAGGCCGGCGCGCTGGTGCGCTCGACCCGGACCTGGCTGGTGCGGTGCCGGTCGACACCCGTCACGGTGAAGCGCCAGCCCGGCAGCTCCGCCTGCTCGCCGACCTCGGGCAGCTTGCCGAGCAGGTCGGCGACCAGGCCGGCCAGCGTCTCGTACGGGCCGTCCGGGGCGATCAGGCCGATCGTCTCCAGTTGGTCGATCCGGGCGCGGCCCTCGGCCTCCCAGGCCGGCAGGCCGTTCACCGGGGGCAGCGGGAGCAGCTCGGGGCGGTCGGCGGGGTCGTGCTCGTCCTGCACCTCGCCGACGATCTCCTCGACGATGTCCTCGACGGTGACGACGCCGGCGGTGCCGCCGTACTCGTCGACCACGATGGCCATCGGCTGGAGGCGGCGCAGCTGGTCGAGCAGCCGCTCGGCGGGCAGGGTCTCGGGCACCAGCAGCGGCGGCGAGGTGAGCTCGCTCACCCGGACCAGGCCGCGCCGGGCGGCCGGGACGGCGAGGGCGTCCTTGAGGGTCACTATGCCGGTGACCTCGTCCAGGCTGTGGGTGTAGACCGGGAAGCGGGACAGGCCGGTGGCCCGGGTCAGGTTGATCACGTCGGAGGCGGTGGCGTCGCCCTGGAGGGAGGCGACGTCGATCCGCGGGGTCATCACGGACTCGGCGGTCAGTTCGCCCAGGCCCAGGGTGCGGACGAACAGGGTCGCCGACTCCTCGTCGATCGCGCCGGCCTTGGCCGAGTGGCGGGCCAGCGAGACCAGTTCGGCCGGGGTCCGGGCGTGGTCCAGCTCCTCCTGCGGCTCGACGCCGAAGGCGCGGACCGTCCGGTCGGCCGCCCCGTTGAGGAAGCTGATCAGCGGGCGGCAGGCGAAGGAGAAGGCCATGTGCGGAGCGGCGACCGCGCGGGCCACCTGGAGCGGGCGGGAGATCGCCCAGTTCTTCGGGACCAGCTCGCCGATCACCATCTGCACCACGGTGGCGAGCACCATGCCGACGACCACGGCGACGCCGCGGGCGGCCGACTCGGGCACGCCGATCCCGGTCATGACGGGGCTGAGCAGGGTGGACAGCGCCGGTTCGGCGAGCATGCCGACCACCAGCGAGGTGACGGTGATGCCGAGCTGGGCGCCGGAGAGTTCGAACGAGAGGTGCCGCAGGGCCCGGGAGACGCGGACGGACTTGGCGTCGCCGGCCTCGGCGGAGCGTTCGACAGCCCCGCGCTCGACGGTCACGAAGGCGAACTCGGCGGCCACGAACAGGCCGTTGGCGAGGATCAGCAGGAGGGCCGCGAGCAACAGCAGCCAGGCGGTGATCACAGTGCCGCCTGCCTTCCGCTGACAGGAAGGTGGGCGGCGCAGGTACTACCGGACGGATCGTCCATCGAGGGGGGAAGTCACTCCTCAAGTCGTCTTTCGGGCAGGACGGAAGTTTTGCCCTGCTTTTACCAGCGTAGACCATACCCGGACGATGGTAGGAAGAGTGTTCGGACCCGCCGGGCCGAGGATTCACAGGCCCGGCCGGTCCCCTGGGCTCAGGCCCCGGCGTGGTGCTCGACCAGGTCGCGCAGGGCGCGGGCGTGCGCGATCGCCTGGTCCTTGCCGACGCCGGACTGGATGCCGACCGCGGCGAGCGAGGTGCCGTCGGCCAGGTCGAGGGTGGCCCACGGGTCGCCCTGGCGGAAGTTGACCCGGACGATCTCGGCCCAGGTGAGCCGGCGGCTGCGGACGAAGTTGACCACCGTCACGCCCTGCGCGTCGGCGCTCACCCGGGGGCGGGCCAGCATCAGGCCCACGCACGCGAACAGCACGCCGCTGCCCGCCATCATGATCCGGTCGTTGAGCTGCCAGTTCTCCGGGAGCGCCACGGCCATCACGGCGAAGAGCACCACCAGCAGCGCGCAGACCGGCAGCAGCACGGCGCGGGTGCGGCGCGGCGCCCAGGTGACGGGGAACTCGACGGGCGGCGTGGACACGTGGGGTCTCCGGTGGGGTGGTTCGGGGGGAACGGTCGTTCCCGGGAACGACGGTTCCGGGCAGCGGGCGGATCCGGACGAAGGGCGGGGACGCCGGTCGGCGTCCCCGCCCCATTCAACCGTTCCTTACCCGCACCACGGCGGGCGAGGTCACCGCCGCGCCGGTCAGAGGCGGCAGGCGTGGATGTTGGTGACCAGGATGGCCCGGGCGCCGATGCCCCACAGGTCGTCCATGATCTGCTGGGCCTCCTTGCGGAGCACCATCGAGCGCACCGCCACCCAGCCCTCGGTGTGCAGCGGGGAGACGGTCGGCGACTCCAGGCCGGGGGTGAGCGCCACGGCGGCGCCGACCTTCTCGGCACGGATGTCGTAGTCCATCAGCACGTAGCGGCGGGCCACCAGCACGCCCTGGAGGCGGCGCAGGAACTGGTCCACCCGGGTGTCCTCGCCCGCGCCCTTGGGGCGGATCACCACGGCGTCCGAGATCAGGATCGGCTCGCCGAACACCTCCAGGCCGGCGTTGCGCAGGCTGGTGCCGGTCTCCACCACGTCGGCGATCACGTCGGCGACGCCCAGCTGCACCGCGGTCTCCACCGCGCCGTCCAGCTTGGTGACGGTCGCCTTCACGCCGTGGTCGGCGAGGTGCTGCTCGACCAGGCCGGTGTAGGAGGTCGCGATCCGCAGGCCCTCCAGGCCCTTGACGTCCTCGACGGCCACGCCTTCGGGGCGGGCGAAGCGGAAGGTCGACGCGGCGAAGCCGAGGGCGAGCACCTCCTCGGCGTTGGAGTGCGAGTCCAGCAGCAGGTCACGGCCGGTGATGCCGATGTCCAGACGGCCGGAGCCGACGTAGACGGCGATGTCGCGCGGGCGCAGGAAGAAGAACTCGACCTCGTTGTTCGGGTCGACGAGGACGAGCTCCTTGGGGTCCTTCCGCTGGCGGTAGCCGGCCTCATGGAGCATCTCCGCCGCGGGACCCGAGAGCGAACCCTTGTTGGGGACGGCGATGCGCAGCATGGGAGGTTGGTTCCTTACCTGTGGGGAGGGGCGTGCGGTTCGGTTTAGAGGTACTTGTAGACGTCTTCGAGCGTCAGCCCACGGGCGATCATCATCACCTGAACGTGGTACAGGAGCTGTGAGATCTCCTCGGCGGTCTGCTCGTCCGTCTGGAACTCGGCGGCCATCCAGACTTCGGCGGCCTCCTCGACGACCTTCTTGCCGATCGCATGGACGCCCTGCTGGGCGAGCTGCGCGGTACGGGAGGACGAGGGGTCGCCGGTGGCGGCCTTCTGCTGGAGCTCGGCGAAGAGCTCCTCGAATGTCTTCGAAGCCATGATGGGACTCACCTTACGGCGTGCGGGCTGACCGGCGGTAAACGGTCCCGGACCGTGGACAGTCCGTTGGACGTCCACGGTCCGGGTCGGGGCGGTGCGCTCAGAGCGCGGCGCGCAGCACCGCGGCAGTCGCGACGGCGGCGGTGACGGCCTCGTGGCCCTTGTCCTCCGCAGAGCCGGGCAGGCCGGCGCGGTCGAGCGCCTGCTCCTCGTTGTCGCAGGTCAGCACGCCGAAGCCGACCGGGACGCCGGTGTCGACGGTCACCTGGGTGAGGCCGGCGGTGGCTGCCTGGCAGACGTAGTCGAAGTGCGGGGTGCCGCCGCGGATCACCACCCCGAGGGCGACGACCGCGTCGTAGCCGTGGTCGGCGAGGCGCTTGGCGGCGACCGGCAGCTCGAAGGTGCCGGGGACGCGCAGCACGGTCGGCTCGGCGACGCCCAGTTCCTTGAGCGCCCGGTGGGCGCCGTCCAGCAGGCCGTTCATCACGACGTCGTGCCACTGGGCGGCGACGACGGCGACCTTGAGGTCGGCGGCGCCGTCGATGGTCAGCTCGGGGGCTCCGTGGCCGCTCATGCTCGTTCTTCCTGTCCGTGGTGGTGGTGCGTGAGGTGGTGCGTGGTGCGTGGGGCGTGGGTGTGGTGCGAGGGGCGCGGGGCGGGTTCAGGAGTCGAGGCCGGGCAGGTCGTGGCCCATCCGGTCGCGCTTGGTGCGCAGGTAGCGCAGGTTGTGCTCACCCGGCGCGATCTCGACCGCTTCGCGCCCCTTGACCTTGAGGCCGTGCTCGGTGAGCGCGGTGAGCTTCTCCGGGTTGTTGGTGAGCAGCGTGAGCGAGCGGACGCCGAGGTCCACCAGCATCTGCGCCGCGATGCTGTAGTCGCGGGCGTCGGCCGGCAGGCCGAGGTCGAGGTTGGCGTCGACGGTGTCGCGCCCCTGCTCCTGGAGTTCGTAGGCGCGCAGCTTGTGGGCCAGGCCGATCCCCCGGCCCTCGTGGCCGCGCAGGTAGAGCACCACGCCGCGGCCGGACTCCGCGACCTTGCGCAGCGAGGCCTCCAGCTGGGGGCCGCAGTCGCAGCGCAGCGAGCCGAAGACGTCGCCGGTCAGGCACTCGGAGTGGACCCGGACCACGACATCCTCGCCCTCGGGCAGCCGGCCGTCGGCGCCGAGGCCGCCGGCCACCAGCGCGAGGTGCTCGACACCGTCGATGGTGCCCTTGTAGCCGACGGCCGTGAACTCGCCGTGGACGGTGGGCAGGGCGGTCACGGCGGCCCGGTCGACGTGCAGTTCGGTGCGGCGGCGGTAGGCGATCAGGTCCTCGATGGAGATGATCGCGAGGCCGTGCTCGCGGGCGAAGGCGACCAGCTCGGGCAGCCGGGCCATGGTGCCGTCGTCGTTGACCACCTCGGCGATCGCACCGGCCGGCGGCAGTCCGGCGAGCCGGGCCAGGTCGACGGCGGCCTCGGTGTGGCCGGGGCGCACCAGCACGCCGCCCTCGACCGCGCGCAGCGGGAACACGTGCCCGGGGCGGGTGAGGTCGCCCGGCTCGGTGCCGGGCGAGGACAGCAGCCGGACGGTGCGGGCGCGGTCGGCGGCGGAGATGCCGGTGTCGACCCCCTCCCGGGCGTCCACCGAGACGGTGTACGCGGTGCCCTTGCGGTCCTCGTTGACCTGGGTCATCGGCGGCAGCTTGAGCCGGTCCAGCTCGTCGCCGGTCAGCGGGGCGCAGATCACGCCGGAGCTGTAGCGGATGGTGAAGGCCATCAGCTCGGGGGTGGCGGCGGAGGCGGCGAAGACGATGTCGCCCTCGTTCTCGCGGTCCTCGTCGTCGACCACGATCACGGCGCGGCCGAGGGCGATGTCGGCGATCGCGCGCTCGACCGGGTCGAGGACGAGTTCGGGTGCCGCCTCGCGCTCGCGGTCGGCGGTGTGGTTCTCGGTCATACCGTGACTCCCTGCGGGACGGTGGCGGAGTTGACGCGCGGCTCACGACTGCTCAGCCACCAGGAGCGCAGGCCGAGCAGCACCAGGACGAAGTAGATCGAGTAGGTGAGGCCGGAGAAGGGGTAGCCGTTGTTGAAGGCCAGTGGGACGCCGACCACGTCGACGGCGATCCAGGCGAACCAGAACTCCAGCCAGCCACGGGCCTGGGCGACCATCGCGGCCAGCGTGCCGACGAAGATGTAGGCGTCCGACCAGGGGCTCCAGGACAGGCTGGGGTGGGCCGTGAACAGCCAGGCCAGCGCGACGGTGCCGGCCGCGGTGCCGACCACCAGGGCGGCCCGCTCTGGCCAGGTGGCGAAGCGGACGGCGATCGTGCCGGTGTCCCGGCGGCCCCGCCGCCACTGGGCCCAGCCCCAGGCCGCGGTGACGAGCACGATCAGCTGCTTGCCGATCAGACCGGGGACGTGGCCCCCGAGGTAGGCGGCGATCAGCACGGCGCCGGACAGGAGTTGGAGCGGCCAGCTCCAGACCGAGCGGCGCCAGCCGAAGGCCAGCCCGGCCAGGCCGAGCAGGTTGCCGAACATGTCGGCCCACTTCACGTGTTCGCCGAAGACGGTGAACGCTTCTCCGCTGAGCCAGTTCACTTGGACTCTCCGGCGATCGTCGGGGGAAGGGTGCGGGAGTCGAGCAGTCGCTCGACGTACTTGGCAAGCACGTCCACTTCGAGGTTGACGCTCTCGCCGACGGCCTTGGCGCCGAGCGAGGTCAGCGCGAGGGTCGTGGGGATGAGGCTGACGGTGAAGCTGTCCCGGGCGGCCTCCACCACGGTGAGGCTGACGCCATCGACCGTGATCGAGCCCTTCTCCACCAGGTAGCGGGAGATGGTGTCGGGCAGCGAGAAGCGCAGCACCTCCCAGCGCAGGTCGCCGGCCGCGTCGCGCTCGCCGGGCTCGCGGCCCAACAGCGTGCCGGTGGCGTCGACATGGCCCTGGACGAGGTGGCCGCCGAGCCGGTCGCCGAGCGCCATGGCGCGCTCCAGGTTGACCCGGGATCCGGGCTTCAACTCGCCGAGGCTGGAGCGGTGCAGCGTCTCGGCCATCACGTCGGCGCTGAACTCGCCCGTACCGGACGCCAGTTGGTCTGGGCTGTCGACGACGGTCAGGCAGACGCCGTTGACCGCGATGGAGTCGCCGTGCCGCGCACCCGTACAGACCACCGGGCCGCGCAGGCGGATTCGCGAGGAGTCGCCGATCTCCTCGATCGACACGACCTGGCCGAGCTCTTCGATGATGCCGGTGAACACCCGGGTTCTCCTCGCGCTTGGGGGCGCGGACTCCGGGGTGGCATGGGAGATGACACGGACGGGCAACGGCGCGCGAGCCGACGGCACGACCCGTCGCCGGGATGCCGAGGCCGCCGGGAGATCGCTCACCCGGCACGGGAGACACCTCTCCCGCCGTTCACCTGGCCGTGGTCCACCGGGGGACCACGGATACTGCTCTTCGTCCGCCCGCGCACGCCTCCCATCCGGACTTTAACCGTCGGTCCAGGAATTTCACCTGGTCAACCGGCCGCTGGCTGCGGACGGGTCGCGGACTGTAACCGCCGGTTCGGATTTTCACCGACCCCGGAGTGCGCTGAACGTCACTGCTGTTGGGGTCATTCTGCCACGGCGCGCGCAAGCCCAGGGAGAGCCTTCCGCTGTGGGCTGTTTCACGCGGATGCGGGGAATGTGCGGCCGGGTGGTAGGTGACGCCCGCAACGCGGCGGTCAGCTACGGAGGGTGGCGAGCACGTACGGAGGGTAGTGGGTGCGGCCGGAGCACGGCGGGTGCGGTCAGAGCGTGGCGGGTGCGGCGATCGACGTGAAGTGGCTGACCACCGGCGGGTGCGCGAGGTAGCACAGCTCGCCCTCCGACCAGACCGGCCTGATCCGCCACATCGGCCCCGCGTACCCGCGCAGGGCCTCCTCGTCGCGCCAGCGGCTCACCACGAGCACCCGGTGTCCGTCCTCGGTCACCGAGCGCAGCAGCTCGCCGCCCAGACAGCCGTCGGTCCGCCCGAGCTGCGGAATCACCTGGGTTGTCAGCAGCACACAGAATTCCTCGATGCGACTGGCCAGGACCTGCCCGGCCCAGATCCTCACGATCACGACCACCACCTCCGAGCGGAGCGCCTGGCCCCATTATCAGCGCAGAACCGCTGGTGGGGAGGGGTGGCGGGGAAGCTTTACCGAGGGCTGCACCGGTCGGCGGCCGGGGGCGCCGGGAAGGGGTTCGGCTAGATTTCCGGTATGACCAGCACACCGGAATCTGTCATATCGTCAACCGCCGCTCCGCACGCGCCGGGCAGCCTGTTCGCCGCTCTCAGCGCAGGGGCGCTGACCGACCCGGCGCAGCTGCGCGAGATCTACGAGCAGCCCGGCGACCACGCGCGCCGCAAGCAGGTCGACCACCTGCACGAGGTCGCACGGCGGCTGATCGCCTGCTCCTCGCTGGTGTTCGTGGCGAGCTCGGACGCCGCCGGGCGCTGCGACGTCTCCCCGCGCGGCGGGCCGGCCGGGGTGGTCTCCGTCCTCGACGAGCACACCCTGGCCATCCCGGACGCCACCGGCAACAAGCGGTTGGACACCCTGCACAACATCCTGGAGAACGGCCGGGTCGGGCTGCTCTTCGTCGTCCCGGGCCGGGAGACCACGCTCCGGGTCAACGGGCGGGCCTGCGTCTCCACCGACCCGGAGCTGCTGCGGCAGCTGACCGCCGTCGGCAAGCCCCCGCGCAGCGCGATCGTGGTGGCCGTCGAGGAGGTGTACGCGCACTGCCCGAAGTCCTTCCTGCGCGGCTCGGCGTGGAAGCCGGAGAACTGGCTGGCCAAGGACGCGCAGCCGACCTCGGCCGAGATCACCCTCTCGCACCTGCGGGACGACTCGCTGACCATCGAGATGATCGAGCAGACCGAGCGGGAGGCGCTGCTCTACCGCTACGAGTGACCACTGCGGCGCGGGCGGTGCTCGACGCTCGGTGCTCGACGCTCGGCGTGCTCAGGCGGCCTTGGGCAGGTCCACCACCGGCGCGTCGCTGGCCGCCCGCTGGACGGCCTCGACGCCCTTGTGGGCGGCCTCCTTGCTGGAGTAGCCCTGGCCGGTGGCGACGATCTCGCCGTTGCCCGCCTTGAGCCGGAACCGGTACTTGCCGCCGGCGTCCTCGTAGACCTCGAACTTGCCCGCCATCGGGCCACCTCCTCGTGCGGCGCGCGGCGCGCCTCTGGTCGACCCCCTCCAGCACCGTGCGCCCCCGAACCGGGCGGCCGCACCCGCTCGGCGGCCGGACGGGTGACGCCCCGCGACCGCGCGATCGCGGAGGTGCCGGGGCGGCCGCCCGGTGGTTTGAATGGACGGATGGACTGCGTCTTCTGTGCGGTGGTGGCGGGCGAGGAGCCCGCGCACCGGGTGCTGGACGACGAGGCGGCGGTGGCCTTCCTGGACCGGCGGCCGCTGTTCCCCGGCCACGTGCTGGTCGTCCCGCGCGCCCACCACCGCACCCTGGCGGACCTGCCGGCCGCCGAGGTGGGGCCGTTCTTCCTCCAGGTGCAGCGGGTGGCCGCCGCGGTGGAGCGCGGATTGGGCGCGGCGGGCAGCTTCGTGGCGGCGAACAACCGGATCAGCCAGTCGGTGCCGCATCTGCACGTCCACGTGGTGCCGCGCAATCCGAAGGACGGGTTGCGCGGCTTCTTCTGGCCGCGGGGGACGTACCCGGACGAGGCGGGGGCGGCGGAGGTCGCGGCCCGGCTGCGGGCGGTACTCGGCGGCTGAGGGGGCTCGCGGGGGCGCCGGGGGGCGTGCGCACCGCATTTGCGATCCGGTTTCACCCACTCTCTTGACAGGTATAGAACACTCCGCTTGAGTCGCCTTCACGGCCCCGCACCGGCCCACACCCCGGTCGGTCGCCTCCCCTGGCGCACCCCCGCACGAGGCCCGGCTCCCCTGCCCCGCTCAAGTCCCTGTCACGACGACGTGCGGCCCCCACCGCACAAGGGGTGATGACGTGTCAATGAAACGCCTGCTCGCGCTGCTCTCCGCCGTGGTCACGGCGCTGGCGGTCGCGGTACTCCTCCCCGCCTCCGCCAGCGCCGCCGCCTGCGGCACGCCGTGGAGCGCGGCCACCGCCTACACCGGCGGCGCGGCCGTCTCGTACAACGGGCACAACTGGACCGCCAAGTGGTGGACCCAGAACGAGCCCCCGAGCACCGGCGGCACCGGGGTCTGGGCCGACCAGGGCTCCTGCGGCGGGTCCACCGACCCGACGCCGACCCCGACGTCCGGTACCTGCGACTACCCCGCCTGGGCCGCCGGCCGCGCCTACGTCGCCGGCGACATCGTCCGGTACACCAACGGCGGCTACTACCGCGCCACCCACGACAACCCGGGCTACGACCCGGTCATCAGCACCTGGTACTGGGAGCCGTACACCTGCGGCTCGACCCAGCCGCCCACCCCGGGCGGATTCCCGGTCAGCCAGGCCCAGTTCGACCAGATGTTCCCGGGCCGGAACTCCTTCTACACCTACCAGGGCCTGCTCGACGCGCTCGGCGCCTACCCCGGCTTCGCGACCACCGGCAGCGACACCGTGCGCCGGCAGGAGGCCGCCGCGTTCCTCGCCAACGTCAGCCACGAGACCGGCGGATTGGTGTACGTGGTCGAGCAGAACACCTCCAACTACCCGCACTACTGCGACACCTCGCAGCCGTACGGATGCCCGGCCGGGCAGGCCGCGTACTACGGGCGCGGGCCGATCCAGCTGAGCTGGAACTTCAACTACAAGGCCGCCGGCGACGCGCTCGGCATCGACCTGCTGCACAATCCGAACCTGGTGCAGACCGACCCGGCGGTGGCCTGGAAGACCGGCCTCTGGTACTGGAACACCCAGAACGGGCCGGGCACCATGACCGCGCACAACGCCATGGTCAACGGGTACGGCTTCGGTGAGACGATCCGCAGCATCAACGGCTCGCTGGAGTGCAACGGCAACAACACCGCCCAGATGCAGCACCGGATCAGCCTGTACCAGAGCTTCGTCCAGATCCTCGGCACCGTCCCCGGGGGCAACCTGAGCTGCTGACGGCTCGCCCCCGCCCCACCGCGCGCCCCGCTACGCCCGGACCGGTCATCACACCGTGGTGCCCGTACGCCGCCGAGCGTAGCGGGGCGTACTCATGTGGGGGCGTACTCCTGCGGGAGCAGCGAAGGGCGGCCGAAATCGTCGTTCCGGCGGACGACTTCGCAGGTCGCGGCCCCCTACGCTCAAGGCATGTGCTCGCCGGCATACGGCCCGGCGGTGTCGCCGTCCCGGCCGAGACGGCCCTGCTGCGCACGCTGCAGGACGAGTACGCGACGACGAGATGACGAGCCGAGGCCGGGCCGGAGCCGGGGCGAGGTGGTGAGCGGGCCCGGTGGGAGGACCGGGTGCGGCCGGCGGCGGAGCTAGGTGGAGGATGGGGTGAGGTCGTTTCAGGGCCAAGAGGTACGAATTGGCCCTGTTCGAGGGCGCGGCGGTCGGTCGATGCTGAGAATCCGACAGTCGTGGTTCCGGTTGTGGTGTTCGCTCAGCGGGAGGTGGCCGAGGTGGCAGTGGTGTGGCCCTTGGCGCGGGCGCGGTCGGTCGCGGGCGGCGACGGGCGGCTCGGCCGGGCGGTGCGGGTGTACCGGCGGTTCCGGCCGCTGCCGTGGCGGACCCGGGCATGGCTGGACGCGGCGTCGGCCGCTGTCGCCGGGGCGGCCTGGCTGGCGAGCGGGGAGTGGTGGCCCGCGCCCGTGGTGGCCGCGGCGGCGATCACGGCCGCGAGCGGGTACGGGCGGCTGCGGCCGGCGGCGGGCCTGCGGGCCGTCCGGGTGCACGAGCACGGGCTGGTGCTGGTCGGGTCGGACGGCGCGGAGCGGCCCCTGCCGTGGAGCGCGGTGGAGGCCACCGAGTACTCCCCCGGCGGGCGGCACGGGGTGGGCGAGCAGGGTCGGATCTGGTTGGTCGGCGCGGACGAGCCGCTGCCACTGGCGCAGCTGCGGCAGCTGGACGACCTGTTCCGGGAGCTCGACGAGCGACTCCGCCCGACCCTCCGGGCCGCACTGCACGAGGCGCTGCGCACGGAGGGCGGTGTCCGGTTCGCCCGGGGGCGGCTGACGCTGACGGCCGGCGGGCTGGTGCACCGGCCGCCGCACCCGCTCGCCGCGACGGAGGCGTTCCGGTGGGCGGAGGTGCGGTCCGCGCGGGCCTCGGAGCTTGGGGAGCTGGAGATCCGGACCCACTCGGCCGGCCTGCCGCTCACCCTCCCGGTGCCGAACGCCGGTGCGGCGGCGGCCTTCGTCGAGGAGGTCCGGGCCCTGAGCCTCTGACCGGAGGGCGACCCGGGGGTTGGACTCCCGAACCCACTGCTCCTCGGTGGGTCCGGCTCCTCAAGCGACCCTGGCCTGCTCCGGTCCGGCCCGGCCCGGCCGGCGTCCATCCGGCCGACCCCTAAGGGTCCCCACCCGCACGTCCCGGAAGGGATCTGTACACCGCTGAGGGGACGTCAACTTCCGCTCCCCCGGCCTACCGTCCCTCACATGAACCGACTTCGCACCACCGCCGCCACGGCGGCCCTGCTGCTCACCCTGCCCCTGTCCGTCGCCGCCGCCGCGCCGGCCCTGGCCGCTCCCGCCGCCCCGGCGAACGCCTCCGCTCCCGACCCCGCCGCCGTCCACGTCGACCTGCCGCGCCCGACCGGCCCGTACGCGGTCGGGCAGGAGATCCTGCACCTGGTGGACCAGGACCGCCCGGATCCGTGGGTCCCCTCCGCCGGTCCGCGCCAGCTGATGGTGTCGATGTACTACCCCGCGAAGGCCGGGACGGGCAGCGCGGCCCCGTACATGACCCCTGCGGCCGCCCGGATGCTGCTGGACGGGAAGCTCCCGGGCAACACCATCCCGACCGAGACGGTCACCGGCACCCGGACCTGGGCGAAGTCCGACGCGCGCCCGCAGGGCGGCCACTTCCCGCTGGTGGTGCTGTCGCCGGGCTTCACCATGCCGCGGGCCTCGCTGAGCGGCCTCGCCGAGGACCTGACCAGTCGCGGGTACGTCGTCGCGCTGGTCGACCACACCTACGAGAACACCGGGACGACGTTCCCCGACGGGCAGACCCTCCCGTGCCTGCTGTGCGACAAGCTGACGACCCCGGAGTCCTGGGCGGCCGTGGACAACAGCCGGGCGAAGGACGTCTCCTTCGTCCTCGACCAGCTGACCGCCCGCCCCCACCCGGCGTGGCGCTACGCCCGCATGATCGACCGCGACCGGATCGGGATGGCCGGGCACTCGGCCGGCGGCGCCTCGACCGTCCCGTCCCTGCTCACCGACGACCGGATCCGGGCCGGGGTGGACCTGGACGGCACCATGGACGTCACCGTCCCCGCCTCCGGGATCGGCGGCAAGCCCTTCCTGATGATCGGCCACCCGCTGCCCGACGGCGCCGAGGACAGCAGCTGGACGGAGAGCTGGCCGCACCTCGACGGCTGGAAGCGCTGGTTGACCTTCGCCGGCTCCAACCACGGCACCTTCACCGACTTCCCGCTGTTCTTCGAGAAGCTCAACCTGCCCCAGCCTCCCGGCACCACGATGTCGGGCGGGCGGGGCGCGGAGCTCACCCGCTCGTACGTGGCGGCCTTCTTCGACCTCCAGCTCAAGGGCGTGCGGCAGCCGCTCCTCGACGGGCCGACCGCCGCCGATCCGGAGGTGACGTTCCGGCCGTGACCGGGGCGGGGTGGGCGGGGCCGCCTGCAGCCTGCCGGCGGCCCCGCCGCGGTGCCGCCGGTAGCGGCGGTACCGCCGGGAGCTCGACGGCTTCTCCCCGGAGCGCCCGCTGCCGCTCCGGTGAGCCGCTACGGTGAGCGGCCCGCCGGGGCCGCGTGCGAAGATGGCAGGGCTGGTGGGGACGATCTCCGGACGGTTCTCTGGCCATGGTGAACGACAACGAACACCACCTGGGCGAGCCGCAACAGGACGCCCTGCTGATGGTGCCGATCGCAACGGCGCTGATCGAGGCCGACGGCCGGATCCTGCACTGGAGCGGCGACGCGGAGGCACTGCTCGGCTACTCCCCGGGGCAGGCGATCGGGGCCAAGGCCGCCAAGCTGCTGACCTCCGAGGAGCAGCGGCCCGAGGTGCTGGAGCTGTTCCAGCAGATCCTGCACGGCCGGGCCTGGTCCGGTGTGTTCCCGGTCCGGCACCGGGACGGGCACCTGGTGAACCTGGAGTTCCGCACCCATCCGATCACCGGGCCGGACGGCCGCACGCTGGTGCTGGCCGTCGCCTCCGACGTGACCACGCTGCGCCGGATCCAGGCGGACCTGGCGGTGCTCGACGGGTTCTTCACCCAGTCCCCGGTCGGCATGGGCGTCTTCGACCCCGAGCTGCGCTTCATCCGGCTGAACGAGGCGCTGGCCCGGGCCAACGGCCTGTCCGTCGAGGAGCAGCTCGGCCACCGGCTCACCGAGGTGCTGCCCGGGATCAACGGCGCCGAGGCGGAGGCGGTGATGCGGCGGGTGCTGGAGAGCGGCGAACCGGTGGTGGACACCCGCTCGCACGGCCGCACCCCGGGCGACCCGCAGCACGACCACGCGTGGTCCGCCTCGTACTTCCGGCTGGAGCAACCCGGCGGCCGGGTGCTCGGCGTGAGTTCCACCGTCATCGACGTCACCGAGCGGTTCCGCGCCGAGGCCCGGGCGGCGCGGGCCCAGGAGCGGCTGGCCCTGCTGGTCGACGCGACCGCCTCGATCGGCACCACGCTCGACCTCCGGCAGACCGCCCGGGAGCTGGCCGACGCGATGGTGCCCAGCGTCGCCGACATCAGCGGGGTGTTCGCGCTGGAGGTGCTGGTGGCCGGGCGGAACGTCGAACCGCCCGACCCGGACGCGCCGCAACTGGTCCGCCGGCTGGCCCTGGCCACCACCGACCCGCTGTACCCGGCCGAGTCGCTGCCGGTGGATTCGCTGTACGAACTGACGCCGGACTCCCCGTACGCCCGGGCGCTGGCCACCGGGCGGACGGTGGTGGTGCCGTCCTGGGAGCTGCCGCTGCTGAGCGCGGCCATCACCGAGAGCCACCGCCGGGCCTACCTCGGCGACCGGCCGCGCTCGGTGCGGATCACCCCGCTGGTGGCGCGCGGCACCACGCTCGGCATGGTGGTGTACTCGCGGCGCGGCGACCGGGAGTCGTTCGCCGAGGCCGACATCACCCTCGGCGACGAGCTGGCCTCGCGGGCCGCCGTCGCGATCGACAACGCCCGGCTCTACCTGCGCCAGCACCAGACCGTCCTGGCCCGGCAGCAGGCGCTGCGCGAGGCGAAGGCCGCCCAGGAGCGGCTGGCGCTGGTCAACGTGGCCTCCACCCGGATCGGCACCACCCTCGATCTCGCCCAGACCGCGCAGGAGTTGGCCGAGGTGGCGACGCCCAGGCTGGCCGACTCCGTGGTGGTGGAGGTGTTGGAGGACCTGGTCCGCGGCGAACGCGAGGCCCGCGCCCCGGCGGACGGTTCGGCGCTGCTGCGGCGGATGGCCTTCCACTCGGTGCCCGGCTCGACGTTGCGGCCGGTCGCCCGGCTCGGCGGGGTGCACCGCTTCGTCCCCGGCACGCCGTACGCGTGGAGCCTGGCGCACCGCAGGCCGGTCCTGGTGCCGCGGATGGACGCGGAGGGGATGGCCTGGTTCGCCGACGACCCGGTGCGCGCCGCGGCGGTGCGGGAGCAGAACGTCCACTCCTTCATGGTCGTCCCGCTGATCGCGCGCGGCACCGCGGTCGGCGTCGCGGGCTTCTACCGCACCCTGGTGGAGCGCCCCTACGAGGAGGAGGACCTGGCGCTGGCCGGCGAGTTGGCGGTGCGGGCCGCCGTGTCCATCGACAACGCGCTGCTGTTCACCCGCGAGCGCGACGCGGCCGCCGCCCGGCAACGGGCGCTGGACGAGACGCGGGCCGCGCAGCAGCGGCTGTCGCTGCTCAACGAGGCCAGCACCCGGATCGGCACCACTCTCGATCTGCACCGCACCGCACAGGAGTTGGTGGAGGTGGTGATCCCGCGCTTCGCCGACTTCGTCACCGTGGACCTGCGCGACGCGGTGCTCGGCGGCGAGGAGCCCGGCCCCGTCCCGGACAACGAGACGATCCTGATGCGGGCGGTGGCGGTCGGCGAGGCGACCCGGGACGGCTCCATGACGGCGGCCTCCGACCAGGTCGGCGAGACCTCGCAGTCCGCCCAGCTGTACGCCCAGAGCCTGCGCACCCGGCGCTCGATCCTGGTCTCCGAGGTGACCGAGGAGGAGATGCGCCGGATCGCCGCCTCGCCCGACCGGGTCCAGCCGGGGCTGGCCGCCGGGGTGCACTCGTACCTGATGGTGCCGCTGGTGGCGCGCGGACTCGTGCTGGGCGGCACGGAGTTCGTCCGTACCCGCAACCCGGAGCCGTTCGGCCCGGAGGACCGCTCGCTGGCCGAGGAACTCGCCGCGCGCACCGCCCTCGCGATCGACAACGCCCGGCTCTACCGGCGCGAGCGGGACACCGCGCTCACCCTCCAGCGCAGCCTGCTGCCGCAGGAGATCCACCGCACGCTCGGCCTGGACCTCGCCTACCGCTACCTGCCCAGCAGCGTGGTCAGCGAGGTCGGCGGCGACTGGTTCGACGTCGTGCCGCTCTCCTCGGGGCGGGTCGCGCTGATCGTCGGCGACGTGATGGGACACGGCATCCGGGCCGCCGCCACCATGGGCCAACTGCGCACTGTCGCCCGAACATTGATCACCCTGGATCTGGATCCGGAACGCGTCCTGCACCGGCTGGACGAGGCCTCCAGCGCGCTCGGCGAGGGCCAGTTCGCCACCTGCGTCTGCGTGGTGTACGACCCGGTGGACCGCCACTGCACCGCCGCCTGCGCCGGCCACCTGCCGCCCGTCGTCGCCGATCCGCAGGGGCGGGCGCACCTGGTCGAACTGCCGCCCGGCGCACCGCTCGGCGTCGGCGGGGTGCCCTTCGAGAGCGTGGAGTTCACCCTCCCCGAGGAGGCCATCCTGGCGCTCTACACCGACGGGCTGGTCGAGCGCCGGGGCCACGACATCGACGAGGGGCTGCAGTTGCTCTGCCGGACGATCGCCGACCGGCGCCGCTCACTGGAGCAGACCTGCGACGCCGTCCTGGCCGAACTCACCGGCCCCACCAGCGAGGACGACATCGCCGTCATCATGGCGCAGGTCCGGCCGGTCGGCGCGGACCGGATCGCCAGCCTGCCGCTCACCGGTGACCGCGCGATGGTCGCCCACTCGCGCCGCTTCACCCGCGAGACGCTGGCCGCCTGGGGCCTCGAAGCGCTCGCCGACTGGGCCGAACTTCTCACCAGCGAGCTGATCACCAACGCCCTGGTGCACGCCGGATCCCCCACCCAGCTCAGGCTGTTCTGCAACCGGGCGCTCACCGTCGAGGTCGCCGACCAGGAGAGCGAGACGCCCCGGATCCGGCGCGCCCGTGCCGACGACGAGGGCGGGCGCGGCATCCACCTGGTCAACGAGCTCGCGCACCGCTGGGGCAGCCGCCGCACCGGGGACGGCAAGGTGGTCTGGTTCGAGCTGGAACTGCCCCCGGGCAGCCCGTCCGAGTGATCCGGCCCGCGACCGGGCGGGGTGGCACGGCCCGCGACCGGGCGGCGCGGCCCGCGGGCTCAGTCCGGCAGGAGCAGGTTCACGTCGCCGAACTCGTGCCAGAGGTAGCGGTGCTGGACGGCAGCCCGGTAGCACTCGGCGAGCAGCGGCCGCCCGGCGACGGCGGCCAGCATCAGCAGGTGCGAGGCCCGGGGCTCGTGCCAGCCGGTGAGCAGGCCGTCGACCGCGCGCACCCCGCGCTCCGGAGTGATCACCAACTCCGTCCAGCCGCCCGCCTCCTGGACGGTTCCGTCCGACGCGGCGGCCGACTCCAGGGCGCGCACCACCGTGGTGCCGACGGCGATCACCCGCCCGCCGCCGGCCCGCACATGGCCGACCAGGCGGGCAGTGGCCGCCGGGACGTGGAACCGCTCGGCGTACGGCGCCTCGTGGGCCTCCGGCGAGGCCACGCCGGTGTGCAGCGTGACCGGCGCGACCAGCACCCCGTGACCCGCCAGCCGGGCCACCACCTCCGCGCTGAACGGCCTTGCGGCGCTGGGCATCTCGCTGCTGCCGGGGACGGCCGCGAAGACCGTCTGGTAGGCCTCGATCGGCCAGTCGCGGTCCACGTAGCCGTACCGGATCGCCTTGCCGTGCACCTTCAGGTACGGCAACAGCCTTGCCGGCAACGCGAGTCGGGCGTACCAGAGCCGGGCGGTGAACGGTGCGACCAGCTCGGCCGCGCCGCCGGCGGGCAGCGTCACCCGCAGACCGGGGCGGGCCGGGGAGTCGGCCGGCGGATAGTAGGCGGCCGCCGACCCCGGCACCACCCGACGCAACTCCACCAGGTGGGAGCCGCGTTGGTCGGGCTGGGCGGAGGACAGGTGCAGCGCGACGGCCGTACCGTCGGGCAGCCTGCCAGGCAGCGCGGCCGGCAGGGTGGCCGAGTTGTTGACCACCAGCAGGTCACCCGCGCGCAGCACCCCGGGCAGCTCGGTGAAGCGGTGGTGCTCGACGCTCCCCCGATCGCGTCGGCCGACCAGCATCCGCACGCCGTCCCGCGCCCCGCCGCGCGCCTCCGCCGGTGCCCGGGCGGAGAGTTCGGGCGGTACGGCGACGTCGAGGCCGAGGTCCACGAGTCCGGTCATCGCCCACCCCCGGCTGCGGCCCTCAGGTCCTCGGCGCGGTAGCGGCCGGAGGCGGCCCGGTCGTGCAGCAGTCCGAGCAGGACCGGCACCACCTCCTCGGGCAGCGGCTCGCCGGAGATGTCCTCACCAGGGCTGGCCTCCTGCAACATCCCGGTGCGCATGCTGCCCGGGTCCACCGCCCACACCCGCAACTCCGGTTCCTCGCGGGCGAGTACGGCGGTGGCGTGGTCGAGCGCCGCCTTGCTGGCGCCGTAGCCGCCCCAGCCGAGGTAGGGCACGACGGCGGCGTCCGAACTGACGTTGAGCACGGCCCCGGCGCGGGCGCGCAGCTGAGGCAGGAGGAGCTGGGTGAGGGCGATCGGGGCGAGCGTGTTGACCTCGAAGGTCTCCAGCAGGTCCGGGAGCGGGTGGTCGGCCAGCCGGGGCAGCGGCTCGGCGCCGGGCGCGGTGGCGCCGTTGAGCGTACCGGCGTTGTTGACCAGCAGGCTCGCGCCGCCGAGCCCGTCGGCGGCCGCGGTCAGGTGGGCGCGGTGGTCGTCGTCGACGATGGAACCGGAGAGGGCGACGACCTTGGTGACGGCGGCCAGGGCCGCCTCGGCGGCGGCGAGTCCGGCCGCGCCGCGGGCGCTGATCACCAGCTGCCAGCCGTCGGCGGCGAGGGCCCGGGCGAGCGCCAGGCCGAGCCCCCGGGAGGCGCCGGTGACCACGGCGACGGGGGCGGGGGCCTGCGCGGGGGCGGTGTGCTGTGCTGCGTTCATGCCCTCACCCTCGCCCCGCGAGCGGCGGCGGCGGATCGGCCGCCGGGACCGGGACCCGGTCGTCCGTTGGGCCTAGAGCGAATGGGTCGCCGGACCGGGGCCGGCGGCCCAGGCTTGCGGGTCCGTCCAGGCGGCGAGGGTGCGCCGGGTGTCGAAGCGGTGTTCCCGACCGGTCAGCGGGTCAGTGAACTCGACCACCGAGGCGAGAAGTTGGAGCGGGCGACGGAAGTCGTCCGGGGCCGGTTCGGGCAGCACCACCGGATACACCGGGTCACCGAGGATCGGCACGCCGAGGCCGCACATGTGCAGCCGCAACTGGTGGGTGCGCCCGCTCAGCGGCCGCAGCCGGTAGCGGGCCAGGCCGTCGCGGCGTTCCAGCAGGTCGATCCGGCTCTCGCTGTTCGGCGGCGCGTCCAGCTCTCGGGCCGCGATCACCCCGCGCTCCTTGAGGATGTGGCTGCGCACGGTGCGCGGCAGCTCCAGCGCCGGGTCGTACGGGGCGATCGCCTGGTACTCCTTGCGCACCAGCCGGTCGCTGAACAGGGTCTGGTAGGCGCCGCGCTCCTCGGGCCGCACCACGAACATGGCCAGGCCGGCGGTGAGCCGGTCGAGCCGGTGGGCGGGGCTGAGGGCGGGCAGGTCGAGACCGTGCCGCAGCCGGGACAGCGCCGTCTCGACGACGTGCCGGCCGCGCGGGGTGGTGGCCAGGAAGTGCGGCTTGTCGACGACGACCAGGTGCTCGTCGCGGTACAGCACCTCCAGTTCGAACGGGACGCGGACCTCCTCGGGGAGGTCCCGGTAGAACCACAGGTGCGCGCCGGGCCGGAACGGCTCGTCCGGGGCGACCGGGCCGTGCTCGCCGACGATCTCGCGGCCGCTCAGCGCCGCGTCGATCCGCGCGGCGGCCACGGCCGGCAGCCGCTCGACCAGGTAGGCGCGGACGGTCGGCCAGGGGCCCTCGGGCGGCAGCCGCAGGTGCACCGGGTCCACACCGTGGCGCTGCGGGAGGGGGGAGGCCGGGCGGCGGCTCTTGCGTCTCATCTCCCGGCCAGCGTAGTCCGCCCGCCCGGGGCGGCCTCGGCCGAGGTCCCCGAGCCGCCCCGGCCCCGAGGTGCCGCTCACGGGGAGTGCGGAGCACAGTGGACGGTAGGTCGCCAACCCGCCGGGAGCAGCCGGGAGGACGTGTGAGCGCAGACGGCCCGGACGGTGTACCGCCGCTGCATCTGCCGCGGCGCACCCGGATGCTGCTGGTCGGCGCCTTCGGGCTGCTGGTCGCCGCCGTGGTGGCCGACCTGGTGACGGGGCCGGGGACGACCCTCTCCCCCGTGCTGGCCGTCGCGCCGGTCCTGGCCGGGGCGACCACCCGCACCGCCCGGGTGCCGCTGGCCGCCGGGGGCATCGCCGTCGTGGCGGTCGCGCTGCTGGAGACCACCAACACCGAACTGCCGGCCGAGGTGCACATCACCGCGCTGATCACGGTGCTCGCGGCGACCCTGGCCAGCGCCGCCAACGTCGTCCTGGTCGCGGCCCGGGAGCGGGAGCTGTTCCACGTCCGGACGGTCGCCGAGGCGGCGCAGCGGGCCCTGCTGCGCCCGCCGCCCGAGCGGATCGGGCGGCTGCGCATCGCGGTGCGCTACGTCGCGGCGGCGGCCGAGGCACGCATCGGCGGGGACCTGTACGCGGTGGTCGACACCCGCTACGGCACCCGGATCCTGCTCGGGGACGTGCAGGGGCACGGGCTGCCGGCGGTGGAGACGGCGGCGGACGTGCTGGGGGTGTTCCGCGAGGCGGCCCGGACGGAGCCCGATCTCGGGCGGCTGGCCGAGCGGCTGGACGCGGCGCTCGCCGCCCGGCCGGAGGAGGGGCGCTTCGCCACCGCGCTGCTGCTGACCGTGCCCGCGGAGCGGGGGCCGGTCGGCGTGGTCAACTGCGGGCACCCGCCCCCGCTGCTGCGCCGCGCGGGCCGGGTGCGCGCGCTGACGCCGGCGTACGCCGTGCCGCCGCTCGGGCTGCTGGGGCTGACCGGTGACGGGTACCCGACGGGCCGCTTCGAGCCGCTGCCGGGGGACCTGCTGCTCCTGTACACCGACGGCATCACCGAGGCCCGCAACGCCTCGGGGCGGTTCTACCCCGTGGAGGAGCGGCTGCCGGGGCTGCCCGCGGGGAGCCCGGCGGACCTGCTGGAGGACCTGCTCGCGGACGTCGACGGCTGGGTCGGCGACGTCGGGCTGACGGACGACGCGGCGCTGCTGGCGCTCCGCTGGGAGCACTGACGGGCGGAGGGCGGACGGGCGGACGGAGGGCGGACGGGCGGACGGGCGGGCGGGCGGGCGGGCGGGCGGGCCGACGGGAGCGGTGACGGCCCGGCTGATTGTCAGTGCCGTGTGCAAGGCTTCACGCACGGTCGGTGAGGGGCCGGCCGGGTAGCGATCGTCGGAGGGAGAGTGCCATGGGAGACAAGGCCAGCGGGTCGTTCGAGCTGACCGGCTTCGAACCGGTGGAGACGGAGGAGCGCGAGGGTGCGGCCTTCGGGCGGGTCCGGATCTCCAAGAACTTCACGGGTGGACTGAGCGGCACCAGCGAGGTGCGGATGCTCTCCGTCGCGGGCCCCTCGGGCGGTCCGGCGTCGTACGTCGCGGTGGAGCACGTGACGGGCGAACTGGACGGGCGGAAGGGTTCGTTCGTGCTCCAGCACGCGGCGTGGGACACCGGCGGGACGACCATACGCGTGGTGCCGGGCACCGGGTCGGGCGAGCTGGCCGGGCTCACCGGCGAGTTCCACCTGACCGTCGACGAGGCCGGTACCCACACCTACGTCCTGGAGTACGAGCTGGGCTGATCATCTGGTCTCCCCTGCGCGCCGCGTGCCGCACGCACCGAGCTGCCGTCCGCGCTGCCACGATGATGCGATCAGTGCACGATCGACATCGGAGGGTGGCGCATGCCCGGTACGACGATGGCGGCGGACGGCACGCCGGTCGCGGTGCAGGCCGCGAACACGGTCACGGCGTCTGTCGCGACGCCAGTCACGACTCAGGTCACGGCGCCAGTCACGGCGCCAGTCACGGTCGAGGAGGTGGTCGGTCGGCTGCGGGAGATCGGGGCGGGCCTGCCCCCGGCGGACGGGGTGGCGGTCTTCAACCGGCTCTACCTCACCGTCACGGAGGCCGTCCGCGACCGGCTCGGCGGCGCGTACTTCGCCGATCCGGCGGCGATGGCCGAGCTGGATACGGTGTTCGCCGGGCGCTACCTGCTGGCCGTGGCCGCCGACGCGGCCGGGCAGGAGCCGCCCGCCTGCTGGCGGCCGCTGTTCGCGCTGCGCGCCCACCCGGGGGTGCACCCGCTGCAGTTCGCGCTGGCCGGGATGAACGCCCACATCCAGCACGACCTGCCGCTCGCCGTCGTGGACACCTGCCTGCGGCGGGGCTGCGAGCCCGCCGGGCTCGCGGCGGACTACCACCGGATCAACGGCCTGCTGGCGGAGGTGGAGACGGCCGTCCGGGAGCAGTTGATGCCCGGCCCGGACCTGCTGGAGCGCGCCGAGCCGCTCACCCACCTGCTCGGCGTCTGGTCGGTGGAGGCCGCCCGCGAGGGGGCGTGGTCCGCCGCCCAGGCGCTCTGGGAGCTGCGCGCGGTGCCGACCGCCGCGCGGGCCTTCGCCACCGCCCTGGACTGCTCGGCCGGCCTGCTCGGCCACGCCCTGCTGCTCCCGCTCGGCCCGCACCCCGTGCCGGACGCACCCGGCGGCTCACCACGCACGGCGGACGCGCCGGGCGCGGCGGCGGGCACGGCGGACGCGCCAGGCAAGGCACCGCACGCGCCGGGCACGGCGCCGGACGCACCCCGCAGGGCACCGGACGCGCCCCGTACGGCGGCCGGCCGGCTCCCCGAGGCGAGGAACCGGCCGGCCGGTGAAGGAGCGGGCGCTCGGGCCCGGCCCGATCAGGCCCAGCTGGAGTGCAGCGGCTTGCCCTCGGCGTAGCCGGCCGCGCTCTGGATGCCGACGATCGCCTTCTCCTGGAACTCCTCCAGGGTGTTGGCGCCCGCGTAGGTGCAGGAGCTGCGCACACCGGCCACGATCGAGTCGATCAGGTCCTCGACGCCCGGGCGGGCCGGGTCGACGAACATCCGGGAGTGCGAGATGCCCTCCTCGAACAGCGCCTTGCGGGCCCGGTCGTACGAGGAGTCCTGGGAGGTGCGGTTGCTGACCGCACGGGCCGAGGCCATGCCGAAGCTCTCCTTGTACTGGCGGCCGTCGGCGGCGGTCTGCAGGTCGCCCGGGGACTCGTAGGTGCCGGCGAACCAGGAGCCGATCATCACGTTGGAGGCGCCGGCGGCCAGCGCCATCGCGACGTCGCGCGGGTGGCGGACGCCGCCGTCGGCCCACACGTGCTTGCCGAGCCGGCGCGCCTCGGCGGCGCACTCCAGCACGGCGGAGAACTGCGGGCGGCCGACGCCGGTCATCATCCGGGTGGTGCACATGGCGCCGGGGCCGACGCCGACCTTGAGGATGTCGGCGCCCGCCTCGACCAGGTCGCGGACACCGGCGGCGGAGACCACGTTGCCGGCCACGATCGGGATCCGCGGGTCGAGGCCGCGCACCGCACGCAGCGCGCTGATCATCGACTCCTGGTGGCCGTGCGCGGTGTCCACGACCAGCACGTCGGCGCCGGCGTCGATCAGGGCCTCGGCCTTGCCGGCCACGTCGCCGTTGATGCCGACGGTGGCGGCGATCCGCAGCTTGCCCGCGGCGTCCACGGCCGGGGTGTACAGGGTGGCGCGCAGCGCGCCCTTGCGGGTGAGGATGCCGACGAGCCGGCCCTCGGCGTCGACGACCGGGGCGAGCTTGCGGTGCGCCTCGGTGAGCTTGTCGAAGGCGGTGCGCGGGTCGATGCCCTCGTCGAGGAGCAGCAGGTCGCGGGACATCACGTCGGCGAGGCTGGTGAAGCGGTCCACGCCCTGGCAGTCGGAGTCGGTGACGACGCCGACCGGCTTGCCGTCCTCGACGACCACGAGGGCGCCGTGCGCGCGCTTGGGCAGCAGCGACAGCGCCTCGGCGACGGTGGCGCCCGGGGCGAGGGTGATCGGGGTGTCGTGCACCAGGTGGCGCTGCTTGACCCAGGAGACGACCTCGGCGATGACCTCGGTGGGGATGTCCTGCGGGATGGCGACCAGGCCGCCGCGGCGGGCGACGGTCTCGGCCATCCGGCGGCCCGCGATGGCGGTCATGTTGGCGACGACCAGCGGGATGGTGGTGCCGGTGCCGTCGTTCGAGGAGAGGTCGACCGCCTGCCGGGAGCCCACGGCGGAACGGCTGGGGACCATGAAGACGTCGTCGTACGTCAAGTCGTACGAGGGCTTGAGGTCGTTCAGGAAGCGCATGAAGGGGGCTCTCTGGCTGGGAGAAATTACACCTCGGGTGCGGTTGCGGCACTGCCGCCGGGCGCACTCGGGCGCCCGGCACCCAGCATTCGATTCTCCGGGACGGTGGGATCAAAAGCCAGTTCGAGGCCTATTGCTGGCACTGTGTACAAACCATGATCAATGCTCCGCGCGTAGACTTGGACGATCATCCAAGGCCGACGGTTTTCGCCCCGGCCAGGGCCGCTCCCGTAGCATTCACGCGGTAACGGCGAGGCGAGCGGGAAGCGGCGACAGGCAATGACGGCGGGCGTGGACATCAAGCAGGACCAGAGCGGCACGGACAGCGGCGAGGAGATCGACTACGGTCCCGGCCTCGACCCCGAGCGGCTGCGGCTCTGCCTGGACGTGCTCGCCGAGCTCGACCAGCTGCACGTCGACCACCCGGACGCGATCACCGTCCGCCAGGCCGTCGGCGGCATATTCCGGACGCTCAAGCAGCGCCGCCGCCAGGAGACCCGGGCCCGCAAGACCGCCAACGACCGCGAGGTCACCGCGCGCACCGCCACCGGCGCCCCCACCCGGATCGACGACGAGACCGCCGGCGCCTTCGGCCTGACCACCGTCACCAGCACCGAGATCGCCGGCATCCTGGAGCGGCCCCGCTCCTGCTACACGTGCAAGCAGCGGTACGTCGAGGTCGACGCGTTCTACCACAACCTCTGCCAGGACTGCGCCGTCAAGAACCGGTCCCACCGGGACGCCCGCGCCGACCTCACCGGCAAGCGCGCGCTGCTCACCGGCGGCCGGGCCAAGATCGGCATGTACATCGCGCTGATGCTGCTGCGCGACGGTGCCCACACCACCATCACCACGCGCTTCCCCAACGACGCCATCCGCCGCTTCACCGCGATGCCGGACAGCGCCGAGTGGATCCACCGCCTCAAGGTCGTCGGCATCGACCTGCGCGACCCGGCCCAGGTCATGGCGCTCGCCGACGAGGTCGCCGCCGACGGTCCGCTGGACATCCTGATCAACAACGCCGCGCAGACCGTGCGCCGCCCGCCGGAGTCCTACCGCGAGCTGATCGCCGCCGAGTCCGCGCCGCTGCCGGCCGGCGAACTGCCGCAGGCCACCACCATCGGCCGCTTCGGCAGCGGCAGCGTCGACCTTCCCGCCCTCCCCCACCAGGCGAGCGGCGACGCGCAGCGGATGGCCGCCGAGGACGTCACCTCGCTCGCGCTCGTCACCGGCTCCGCCACGCCCGCCCGGATCGAGGCCGGCACCGCGATCGACGCCGGCGGGCTGGTGCCCGACCTCGCGCCCACCAACAGCTGGGTGCAGACCGTCCAGGAGGTCGGCCCGGTCGAGCTGCTGGAGGTCCAACTCTGCAACTCCACCGCGCCGTTCATCCTGATCAGCCAGCTGCGCCCGGCGATGGCCGCCTCCGCCTCCCGCCGCAAGTACGTGGTCAACGTCTCCGCGATGGAGGGCGTGTTCCAGCGCGGCTACAAGGGCGCCGGCCACCCGCACACCAACATGGCCAAGGCCGCGCTCAACATGCTCACCCGCACCAGCGCGCACGAGATGTTCGAGACGGACGGCATCCTGATGACCGCCGTCGACACCGGCTGGATCACCGACGAGCGGCCGCACCCGGACAAGATGCGGCTGGCCGACGAGGGCTTCCACGCCCCGCTCGACCTGGTCGACGGCGCGGCCCGGGTGTACGACCCGATCGTCCGCGGCGAGCTCGGCGAGGACCTGTACGGCTGCTTCCTGAAGGACTACGAGCGCTCCAACTGGTAATCCCCGATCCTGGCGAGGATCCCCGCGAAGGAGATGGCGAATTGACCACCGCACCGCTGCTCGGCGCAGGAGTCATCGTGCCCACCGGGGACGGCCGGGTGCTGATCGGCCGGCGCACCACCGCCGGCGAGCCGCCCACCTGGAGCCTGCCCGGCGGAAAGGTCGATCCCGGCGAGTCCTTCGAGCGGACCGCGGCCCGCGAACTCGCCGAGGAGACCGGCATCGTGCTGCCCGCCGAGCAGATGCGGGTGCTCGCCCTCCTGCTCGACCACGAGCTCGGCCGGCCCCGGCTGACCGCCGCCGTGCTGGCGCCGCCGAGCCTGGCCGAGGCGGTCGTCACCGAGCCGCACGCCTGCGGCGGCTGGGAGCGCGTCGCGCTGGACGCGCTGCCGGAGCCGATGTTCTACCCGTCCTCGCTGGTCCTCGGCGCCTGGCTGCCGGAACGGCCGTCGGTGGTCCGGGCCGGAACGACCGGGTACCCCGTCACCCGCTGAGGGCGACGGGGTACCCGGTCGCCGCTCGGACGCCGAGGCACCACTCCCCGTTCGGCCCACGCTGAGAGCCCACCGCTCGGGCGGCCCGCTCCGAGTGGCGACGGGCCGTCAGCCGTTGCGGGCGGCCTCGGGGTTGGTGATCCGCTTCAGCAGCGGCGGCGTCGGGGCGATGATCCCGACCACGGGTGGCCGTTCGCGATGCCGCGGCTCACCCGGCGCGTTCGGCGAGTTCGCGCATCCGGCGCCCGGGCGCAGACGCCGTCACCCGGGTGCGGGCGGGCAGGAGGCAGCCCCACGCTCACCCCCTGCACCGCACCACGGCCCGGCACCCCCACGGTCAACCGGGCCAAGCCGTCCCCTGGCACGAAGGATGCGGCCGGACCCCAGCCTGCCCGCCCGCCCCGGCCGCTGCCGAGGGCCGAACGTCCCGGGTGTGCGAAGGGGCGCCGGGTGGCCGCGTGCCCGGGCGCGACCCGGAACGCGACCGGCGCGCGGCGGCGCCGTCCACAGGTCCCGGTGGTACGAGCCCGCACGACTCTTGTGCGCGGGCGGCCACCGGGTGGAAATTGGGTGACGAAGCACCACGACCTCACCACCGCGCCGCCCCAAGCCCCCTGAGGAGCCGTCGACGTGTCCAGCACACCCCGCCCCGCCCGGCCCTCGTCGCGCCCGCCGCGAACCGGCCGCCGGCTACGGCGGGCCTTCGGTGCCCGGCACGAACCACTGGTCCGGCCCGTCGACCGGGCCCGCGCCCGCGCCTGGCTGCTGAGCACCCTCGGAGCCGTGCTCGCCCTCGCCTTCGCCACCGGCAGCGCCCTGCTCGCCTACCACGCCACCGCACCCCAGGCCGACAGCGACCGCGTGCGCCTCCACAAGGTCGACGCCGTGGTGCTCACCCTCCCCGACCACGGCACCGGCGCGGGCACCGGCGGACGCTTCGGCAGCGGCTACAACACCCGCGTCGACGCCGAGGCCGCCTGGACCTACCCCGACGGGCAGCCGCACACCGGCACCGTCCAGGCCCCCCGCACGGCCGTCACCGGCACCGTCGTCCCCGTGTGGGTCGACCCCGCCGGCGCCCTCTCCTCGCCCCCGACCAACCGCGCCACCGTCGCCGTCTCCGCCGTCTGCACCGGCGCCGGCGCCCTCCTCGCCCTCCTGGCCCTGCTCACCCTCGCCCTGCGCCTTCGCCTGCACGTCCTCGACCGCCGCGCCGACGAAGCCTGGACCCAGGGCTGGGCCCGCCTCGAACCCCTCTGGAGCGGCCGCGCCGGCCACCGCCAGGACGACTGACAGGACCTGGAGCGAACCGGCGGGCGGAGGGGCGCGGCGCAGGGTCAGAGCGGGTGGATCCAGGCCGGTGCCGGGTGGGCTCCGGCGGCCCGGTGGGTGAGGGCCGCGACGGCGACGAGGAGGGTCAGGGCGAGGGCCAGGGCGACGGGGACGTCGGCCTGGCGGATGAGGAAGGCCCCGACGAGGGCGCCGACGAACATCCAGACGGCGGAGGCCAGCCGGCGGGGGCCGGTGCGGTCGGCGGCGAGGGCCGTGATGGTCATGGTGAGCACCGTGGTGGTCAGGTCGGGGACCTTGAGGGAGCGGACCACCGCGTTCTGGCCGCCCATGGCGAAGGCCAGCAGCCCGATCAGGCCGTAGCGGGCCGGGTCGGAGGTGTAGCCGGCCACGGTGGCCAGGGCGATGCTCGCGGCGACGAACACGGTCTGGGCGACCACCGCCGTGGTCAGCAGCCGCCCGCGGTGGTCGGGCAGCCGTCGGGCGAGGTGGCCCCCGACCAGGGCGCCGAGTACGAACGCGGCGAGGGCGCTCAGCGAGGCGGTGGCGGAGAGTCCGGCGGCACCGGCCAGGGCGAAGCCGAGGAAGACCACGTTGCCGGTCATGTTGGCGACGAAGACGTGGCCGAGCCGGAGGTAGCTGACGGCGTCCACCAGTCCGGTGACGACGGTGAGTACCAGCAGCATCGGCACCAGCGGCCCGTGCCTGGGGTCGGGGGTGAACATCGGGACCTCCTGGTCGGCCTCGTGACGGTGCCTCCGTTCTACCTCCCCCGGGCCGGTCTCTAGGCGAGCGCCGGGCGGCTCGGGTCGTCGGGTTCGTCGTCGAGGTGCCAGTGCAGGTCGCGGACGCCGGGTTCGAGGGAGAGCCGGCTGACGACCTGTTCGAGGGCCGGGGCGACCTGCCCGGTGATGGCCACGGTGGCGCGCAGGCTGGTGGCGTCGCCGCTGTCGGTGCGGCGGGCGCGCAGGCCGGTGGGAGCGAGGCCGGAGGCGGACAGTGCCTGGAGCAGCAGGGCCCGGATGTGGGTCTCGGCCTTGCGCTCGCATTCCAGGTGGACGGTGGCGCGGACGGTGGAGTCGGGGTCGCTGCCGGACTGCGGGGCCCGGTCGAGCATCCGGCCGGCCGGGCGCAGGATCAGGTGGACGGCGAGGACGCCGAGCGTGCCGAGGGCGGCGAATTCGAGCTTCCCGGCGGCGGCGAGCACCCCGACGGCGGCCGAACACCACAGCGTGGCAGCGGTGTTGAGACCGCGGACGCCGGCACCGTCGCGCAGGATGACGCCACCGCCGAGGAAGCCGATGCCGGAGACGACGTAGGAGGCGACCCGGGTGGGGCTGGCGGCGTCACCGACGGCCTCGCTGTACAGCACGAACAGGGTGGCGCCGGCGGCGACCAGGGCGTTGGTGCGCAGGCCGGCCATCCTGGCCCGCCACTGGCGTTCGACGCCGATGAGCGCGCCGCAGGCGACCCCGGTGGCGAGCCGGACGAGGAAGTCGACGGTGGTCAGGGTGTGCACGACGGCACCTCCTTCACTGGGAGAGCGGGGAGAGCGGAAAGGGCTGCGAGACCGGGGAGACGGACGGACGGGTGGCGGGCCGCTGCCCACCACCCGTCCGTCCGGGCTGCGGTCTGCGGCTCAGTGGTTGAGCGCGGTCTGGACGATCTTGATGATGACCATCACCATCGCGACCAGGAGGTAGGCGCGCAGGGCGCCCATGCCGACCTT
>NZ_JBEOUK010000034.1:28654-90757 GCF_040304045.1 Kitasatospora sp. NPDC094016 | reverse complement strand
AAGGCCCTAAAGGGCCTTACCCCCGGCCTGGCGGCCGGGGCGCCGCTGACGCGGCGTCAGCCGGGGGGTGCCGCCTACGGCGTCACCGTGCGTGGCGTGGCCTCGACTGCGCCTCGGCGGGGTGGCGGGTGGCTGGAGGAATTCGCCGATGGCGAATTCGCGGACACGTACGGGTGGTTGAGAGTGGGCGCCTGACGTCGCTGCGCTCCGCCAATCCCGAGGCATTATCCCGGGCCTACGGCCCGTCAACCGGTCGGCCTTCCGGCTTTCCGGGGCTGGCCCTTTCAGCGGCCCTACGGGCCGATTGGCTGGCAGGGTTTCCCGGGCTGCGCCCGGCGTTCGCGTTGACGATGTGACGCGAAATTCGGGTAGCGGCCCCTTCCCCCGATCGGGAGGGGGGTACCGGCCCGGGCCTGCGGCACCGGGCGTTGACGATGTGTCGCGAACTTCGGGTACTAGTCACAACCCCACCCCCGGGCCGCTCCCCCGGGCCCGGCCGATGGCCGGTCCGGCCGCCTGGTTGCTGAGCTGTCGGCCCGTCCGCCGCCCTCGGGGCGGGGCCTGCGGCCCTCGGGTGCCATCCCCGGGCCCGCCCGTCCGGCTCGGTCCTTCCCGACCCCGTGGCGGACCCTCACCAGCACCCCGCGCGGCGGCCCCTGACGGCACCTCAACCGAGAATCCAGACCGGGTATCCGGAGCGTATCCGACGGAGTTTTCTGGGGCTTTTAATGGCTGCCGTACAGCCCTGTCCTACCGGCTCTCGAGCGGGCCCGAGACGTGAACAGACAACCTCGCGGCAACCGTCCATCCCGGCACTATCCGGACGCCCTCCCGGCGGGAATGAGAATTCTTTTCCGCCCTCTTTTAAGTGGCAATCCGAAAGCCCCTCGCGGCGCAGCTTGAAGAAATCTAATTCAGGCACGCCGGAAAGGGGCCTACGGCCCTCGCCGCCGACACCGCGACCGCCAATCCAGACCGCCCGGAAAACAGCTCGCACCGCCAACCGGGCAATTCCCGGAGCAACACCACCAAACCGAACACCGAGGGCCCCGGACCGCTGCCCGGGCGCAGCAAGGCGACGGCCTGGACGGCGGGCAGGACGGGCCCGGAGACGGCCGGACAGCCCAGGGGGCCGGGGCAGCCGGGACGGCGGCCAGGACCGGCCACCAGGGCCTCCAGGGCCTCCAGGGCACGGGCTTGGACGGTGGGCCAAGCCGGGCGCGCAGCGGGACGGCCTGGCGGCCGACCAGGACGGCAACCAGGCCGCAGCGGCGGGGCGGGGCGCGGCACCGGGCCGGGGGGCGCGGGCGAGCAGGGGAACCCGCCGAGGCCGGCGGAACAGGCAGCGGGGTGCAACACGGCACCGCAACACGCCCACCCGCCCCGCTCCCAGCCACATAACGCCTGGTCAGACCCGCAACACGGCCCCGTGTCGCACCCCAGCGCAACACCGCGTTGCACCCCCGCGTTGCACCCACCACCAAGCCGCCGGGCACCACCACCGGCCACCGAGCACCACCACCAGCACCAGGCCGTCGACAAGGCCGGCCTTCCCGACGGCCACCACCGAGCAGCAACCGCGGCCCCGCCCCGCACCCCTGTCGCACCCACCTGTCGCGCCCAGACCACACACAGGGGAAACCGGGCATCCGCCCACGTCACACCACACGACACCACCCCAACACGACAGGCAACACGACAAGGGGCGCGACAGCACCCACACGGCCCCGGACGGCGCCGGGACGGTCTCCCGGACCAGCCACCAGCACGGCCCCCACGGCGGCCTGACGGCCACCCAGCCGTCCAGCCGGAACGGCGGTGCCCAGCAGCACCCGGACCGAGCCGGGCGCAGCGGGACGGCGCGGCCGAGCCGGGCGCAGCAGGACGGTCTGGCGGCCGACCAGGACGACGGCCGGGCCCAGCAGCGGGCGGGCAGGCGGGCGCCGGGCAGGCGGGGAGCCACCCCGGCCGGCGGCTCCCCGCCTCCCCGGCGAGCCGGCGGCCCGGACGGCGGCCACCGAGAAGCACGCAGCCCGACCCCCACCAAACCGAACACCAACCCCCGCCACCACCACACCACCGCAATTCCAACCCGAATCCACACCACCACCCGGCGGCCAATCCGCCAAAACAACCGGGCGGAATTACCAGCGGAATTAACAGCGGAATTCACCCCCGAAAACAGCCCACAACGCCCCACCGGCCCCCCGAGCAGCCCCACCCGACCCCCGACCCCACTCCGCCACCACACACAGTCACCAAACCCCACCCCACACCAACCCAGCCACCACTCCCAACAGGTCCAACCAAAGGTCCAGACAACATGGCAGAAGAGGCCAATCCACGGCACATTGAGCCAGCAGGTCACACCCGACGAATCTGCTCGTTTACGTGCGGACGGGCCCCGTAGCCACGTAGCGTGTCCGTGCGGTACCACTCCGCATCACCCGGGCGCTGATCAGGAACCGCAACAGCTTCCACTGGTCCTGACCAAGCTGCCCGGCCGGACCCTCTACGAGATCGGAGACCAGGCGTGATCGGCCGCGACTTCGCGCACTCCATGTTCGACCAGCAGACCGCCGAGATCCCGTTGTCCACCTTCCGCGACCTGATCGAGGACTCGGCGATCCAGTCCCTGACCGACGACCTGACCACCGAGGTACGCGAGCGCTGGGCAACAGAGCGGCCTGACTTCACGCGCGCGCGGAACATGGCGCCTGACGCCTCGATCCACCTCGCGTGGTCGCTGCGGTGGCTGCTCTCGGAGCAGAAGGAGACGGCCTCCGTCTCCTACGGCGTGATCGCCTACACGGCCCTCAACCGGTACGGCATCCCGACCGTCTTCACCGGCGGCTGGCTCTCCTCCAACATCCGCTGGGGCGGTGGCGACCCCGACGCTCTCCCCCTCGATGTCGACATCGACGCCTTCGTCCAAGCCGCCACCACGGAAGAGGCGCTCAGGACCCTCTGAACCAAACTCCTGCTCCGGCAGACACAACACAAGGCGCCGGCCACCTGGTGGTGACCGGCGCCTTGTGGCTTGACAGGACCGGCGCGTAGGTTGGCCGGGCGGACCGGTCCTGCTGCTCGGTGCCGCGCAGCCCAAGGGCTGCGCCCCGGGTGCCTGGTGGTCAGTTGTAGAGACCGGTACCGAGTTCGACCAGTTGCTGGCCGACGCCGGTGGCGACGGTCGTGGTGAGCGCCGGACCGGCGAGGCGCATGATCCTGCGCCAGATACGGGCGCCCTGCTCGGGGTTCCGACCGTCGCGTTCGAGGGCTTCGACATCGGCCGCGTAGTCATCGGCGTCGACCGGGTCGAGGCCGAGCTGCGGGGCGACGTCCCGCAGTCCCTGCACGAGGCCGGCGAGCGTCTGGGCATCGATGCCGTTGCCCGCGTTGATCGTGTTGTGGTCTCCGGTGGAGACGACGCCGCCGTTGACCTCGCCGTGCACGACTGTGCTGCCGTGGTAGTTGTTCGTGGTGGAGGTGGTGTTCTGGCTGTCCTTGTGGCTCCTCACAGTGTGGCCGCTGCGGATGCAGGCGGTGCCGGCCGCGGTGATGCGCAGCCGGTCCAGATCGGTGCCGGCCTGGTCGGCCTCACGCTCTACGAGGCCGTGGTCGACGAGCTCGGTGACGGCACCCGTGATCTCGTTGGCCCTGAGAGCGGCGCCCGCGAAGAACGCGGTCCGGTCGGCGGCGAACTCGTCGGCCTCCACCGGGGCGTCCTGGTCGTACAGCCACCGCAGGACGGCGTTGGAGGCGTAGTTGGCGCGGGCGACACGGTCACCGGCGAGCTTCTTGAGCCGGCCCACCTCGACCCGCCCCTCGTCCGTCAGGATGGCCGTGGCGACGCGCACCATCGAGGGGGCGCGACGTGCGAAGCCGTACTGCTCCAGTTGCAGAGCGATGCTCTCCGCCTCGCCCACGGGGATGCCTTCGCTCTCGGCGAAGACGGCGAAGTCCTGGTAGGACGACGGCTCCTGCACCGCTCGCTCGTCCAGCCACAGCAGGGCCTTCGAGAGGATCGGGTCCTCTTCGAGGCCCCCGGCAGTGCCGTTCAGGTCGGCGCCGATCGCCACCTTGATCGCATGCCGGTTGATCTCCCGCTGGAACTCCCGCATCGACCGGTCAATGGCGCTCTTGTTCCACTTGATCGCACCCACGGCGACTCCTCCCTCTACCCCCTGCCTGAGGCTATCGGCCCCCACTGACAAACCGGGCACCCAGGCTGAAGACGGTCCGGCCAGGTGGTCTCGACCGTCCGGCCGGTGAGGAGTTGGAGCGGGGCTGACTGTTGTCCGGCCGCTGACCGGAGCTGGCTGACGGCCACCTGGACCGCCAGGTCAGCCAGTGGGCGTTGTCGTCCGGCAGTCCCAGCCGCTGCGCCGTGAATCGGCTACGCACGCTCCGGCAACGAGCGGAAGCCGGCCTCCGAGGCCGTCCTGAAGGGGCGGTAGGGTCCCCCGCATGGTGATGCGCTCTCGAAGGCTGGAAGACCTGCTCGGCGGCCGGCTCGATGTCCTCCGGTACCAAGACATAGCCGGGCTGGTGGGCAACGCGGATGCGGCGGAGAGGGAGGACCTGGACTACAAGCAGGCCCACTACGCCACTGACGAGAGGGGAAAAGAGGAGCTGGCCAAGGACATGGCGGCGTTCGCCAACCACACCGGCGGGCTCCTGATCCTCGGCATGGCCGAGGCCAAGGGCGTCCCCAACAAGGTCATGGATGTCGACCTGGACGACCACCACCTCCGGCACATCCGCCAGGTCATCGCCTCCAACACCACACCGCCTGTCCCCTACGATCCCATCGCCGTGCCCAATCCGGACAGCCCGAGCAGCGGGTTCCTCCTCCTCGCGGTACCCCGCAGTCCTATGGGTCCGCACGCCGTGACCGCGCCGCCGACTAGGCCGTCCAGCAACGTCCTGCGCTACCCGCGCCGCGGCGGCAGCGGGACCGAGTGGCTCACCGAAACCGCCGTCGCCACCTCCTACCGCGCCCGCTTCTCGGCGGCCGCGGAACGGGACCGGCGTATGACGGATGTCGAAGAGGATCTCGTCGGCGCGCTCGCCGACCGCAACGAGCCCCATCTGATCGTGACCCTGGTCCCCGAGATCGCGGGGGAGATGACGGTCGACTCCGCCCGCTTCGCCCAGTACAAGGACGAGCTCCTCGGCACGGAGTTCTACCTCGGACAGGGCCACCGGCTCTTCGGGGACGTCGCCGTCGGAGCCCGACGGCTGATCGTCCAGGAGACCAGAGGCGCTGCCCGGGCGGAGCTCCACCGGGACGGCAGCGCAGCGATCGCGCTCCCGCTCCACCAACACCTCTCGGTGCCGAACGGCGACGAACCGAACTGGCTGCAGTACGTCGAACCGGGCGACGTCGTCTACCAGCTGCTGTGCGCGCTGCCGTTCCTCGCCGGCCACGCGCGGGACCGGGCCGCCGCCGGCGGGACAGCCCAGGTCAAAGCCACACTGGTGGACGACATGGCCAGTCACCCGTGTCGAAGGCTGAACGTCGACCCGCGCCGCCCTCGTCCACTGCCCCTGACCGTCGACTTCCTCCACCCCGCGACAAGCCAGCGGATGCCGACAAGCACGCAGCCTTGCGGCTTCGCCTACTCCGAAGCCACCGTGCTCCTGGACGACGTCGCCGACCACAGCGTCAGCCTGCCGCAGGCGACCGCCGCTCTGGCGGACGAGCTGCTCCACGCCTACGGTCTGCCGGACAACCAGGTGATCACCCGCAAAGGACACCTCAACACCGGCCTGTTCACCTCCCGCAACCGCGGTGCCGTGGCCCGGTGGGCAGCCCAGCATCCCCTCATCAGCGCAGCGGAGTAGCCCTGGGCTGACCGAACCGAAGGCGTCGGCCACCAGGTGGTGGCCGACGCCTTCGCGGTGTCCGGCGGTCAGCACCGCCCTGGGGCTTCGGCGTCGGTCAGGGCTTGCGGTTGAGGAGGAGGGCGAGGATGGTGCGGGCTTCGCGGCGACGGGCGGGGGTGGGGGCCGTGATCGCGGTGATGGCGAGGGTGGCGAGGGTCAGCAGGTAGCCGGCGGCGGAGGTGGCCAGGGCGAGGGTCGCGGGGTCGCGGGTGGGCATCAGGGTCTCCCGGGTTCGGTGCGGGGCCGGGCCCGCGCGGCGGCGGGCCCGACTGCGGGGTCAGTGGGCGGCGAGTTCCTGGAGCTGGTGGGCGATGTCGCCGGTGGGCAGGGTAAAGGGGCCGCACATCTCGTCGACCGCGGCGGGCAGGCCGTCGAGGGCCTCGCGCAGAGCGGGGTCCGGGCTCGGCAGGCCGGTGGTGCCGGGGATCGGGGGCGCGAGGAGCAGGGCCAGGTGCGGGTAGCCAGCCACGTCCGGCGTGGCGGGCCGCAGCGGCTCCGGGGCGGCGCCCTCACCGAGGCGGGCGGCCTGGTGGAACCAGTGCTCGGCGTCGCGCAGCTCGCCGGCGCGCACGTGGTGGAGGTAGAGGCAGTAGGCGGCCAGGGACTCTCCGGCTCCGGCGGCGAACTGCCACCACCACTGGGCGTGGTAGGGCCGGCCGGTGAGGTCGAAGAGACAGCCGAAGACCAGGCCGCCGTGCGGCTCCCAGCGCGCGACCAGGCCGTTCACCCACGCGCCCGCCTCCGGCTCGTTGATGACGCCAGTGGACAGGGCCTTCAGGTCGCGGGCCGCATCGTCGATCAGCATCCCCGTCGGGAGCAGCGGCAGGGCGACCGCGGCGGGGACGGGCACGCGCGGCGGCGGGGTGGGGGACGGCGCCGCTCGGCGGGCGGCGTGCCGCTCGGTGATGTAGCGGCGGCCGGCTTCCAGGTCGTAGCGGGGCCGGGCGGCGGGGTCAGAACCGGCGCCTTCCAGCAGGCGGTCGATGTCGTGGATCACCGGGTCACTCCTGGTCGTGCTTGGCGGGGCCGGGGCGCAGCAGGCGGCGCGGCGCGAGGCGGGCTTCGATCTTGGCTTTGGCCTGGGAGGTGAGCGAGCGGACCGTGGTCTCGTCGATGCCCATCGCCGCGGCGGTCTTCTTGATGTCGTACTTGTTGAGGTAGCGCAGGACGATGACGTCGAACTTCGCGCCCGAGAGTTCCAGGACGGCGGCCGCCACCGAGACGCCCACTTCCTCGTCGGTGCGGTTGGCCAGGGCGTCGGCGTCGATGTCGGCGATCAGCGGCTCCGCTTCCCGGCGTACCACGGCGGAGAACACCAGCCGCTCAATCAGCAGGCGGTGTTCCGCGGCGCGGGCCTGCTGGGCCTCGACGGCGCAGCGCAGCGCGGCCCAGGCGTAGGCGTTCGGGTTGGGTTCGGTCAGCACGCGGTCCCAGCGGTCGAGGAGGGCGAGGAAGGCCTCGTCGACGATGTGCTGGGCGAGGGTCTGGTTGCCGAGGACGGTGAGGGCGAAGTCGAAGTAGGGCTGGGCGTGGAGTTCCTGGAAGGCGCGGAACGCTATGGGCAGATCGGTGTACGGGCGCGGGGTGGTGCCGGGGGTGTCGGTGAAGGACGGCTCGCTCATCACGCCTCCCCGGCCGGCGGGACGCTGGCGCGCGGGCGCGGGGTGCGGTCGGCTTTGAGGACGGGGCCGGCGGCGAGGCGGCAGGGCCTGCCGGCGGGGGTCGTGGGGACGGGGGCGGGGGTGTGCATGGGGTCGGGGGTTCCTCACGGATAAGGGGCAGGGAGGCCCGAGGTGACGCTCCGTTGTGCGTGGTGGCCGGAGCGTGTCGATGGGGGCATCATGTCGCTCGAACAGCCGATTGTTCACACTCCGAAGGTAAAGAGTTTCGGAGGGTTACATTCCGAGGTTTAGAAGCCGACTGGTCGTCAAATCCGCCCGATCACGCCGGTTCCCGGAGCGAACGCGCCCAGCCGACCACTCGGAGCCTTCAAATAGTGGCGGCACACTCCGCCCATTTCGAACAGCGCGCTCCAGGCGCTGGCGGCCCCGCCGACGGCGATCGGTCGTCATCCGCGAGGCCCTGAAGGCCGCACCGGTCGGGGCACGCAGGCCAGGCCGACGGCGAGGCCCAGCCGGACGGTGATTGGGTCGCACGTACGATTGCGCGGTGGGAAAGCAGCAGAAGACCTTCGAGTACCCGGGCCACCTGATCGAGGCGCAGCGGGCGCTGGCCTCCGTACAGGCCGAGCGGCACACCTACCTGGCCGCGCTCGGGTCCTGGAACGGTGACCTGGAGGCGGCCCGGGAAGGGCTCGCCGAGGAGCAGCTGGCCGAATCGGCGAGGCTGGAGGAGGCCGAGCGGCAGGCCTCCCACGCGGTGTGGGCCGACGAGTACTGGGCGGGCCTGCCGGTCGAGGACCGGGTCGAGGCCCGTAGCCAGCTCCAGCACATCGACGAGCCGGTCGAGGAAGCGGCGGCGTAGTTGGGGGTTCGGGCCGCACGGCCGCCCGCTCCTGTTCCAGGCAGTGTCCGAGGCCGGCGGTACGCTGCCGGGGCCCCGAGAAGGCACGGAAGGCCGCCACCTGCGGGTGGCGGCCTTCCGGCGTCTCGACTTCGCCGTTCAGTCGAGGTCGGCGGATGCCAGAGCCACCGCGAGCACCAGGTACGGGACGGCTTCCAGGCACTGCTCGGCCATCATGCTCGGGTCGGACGCCGTGCCCGCGTCGGCCAGCGCCAGCACCCCGGCACCAGTGGCCGCGTCTACCGCCGCGTCCAGAACCTCGGCCGCGGTGAACTCCCCGCCCGCCGCCAACTCGCGCACCAGGGCAGCGGCCTGCGCGGGGTCGGCGCGCCACAGCTCGGCGACCTGGTCACCGGCACCGGCCAGGTCGATGGCCGCGCCCTGTTCCACGGTCGGCAGCGGCACGGGCCAGGACAGTCCGAGCTCCTCCACGATCTCCTGGGCCCGCGCCAGCGCCACCCGCGCGGCGCTCGTCCGCCGGGCCTGCTCCCGCTCCCGGGCGGCGGCGGCCGGCCACCGGGCGTCGTCCTCGGCCCGGGCCGCGTCCAGCAGCGGGGCCACCGTGTGGCCGAGGTAGACGACCGGCAGAGGGTCCACCACGACCGCCTCCTGCCCCGGCGGGCGTCGGCGACGGGCTGGTACAGCGCCTGCGCCGCCGAGGCGCAAGCGCCGATCGTGGTGGTCAGGGCGGCGATCAGCCGGGCGTGGCGGCGGCGGCGTGCGGGCAGGTCCAGACGGGTGGGAGTCGCAGTCACCCCCGCACTATCCCGCGCCGCACCCACCGGCGACTTCCGTTCCCGTGAACACCGTGCGGGTGGTCGGCGCCACTGGTAGGACGCGCCGGTCATCGCCTGCTCGACCACGGCGACGGCCGCCACCGGCAGCTCGCGGCGCAGCGCGCCGGAGTGGACCAGGCCGTCGCCGAGCGCGTAGTCGCGGCGTGCCTCGCCCAGGGCGCGGTCGGCGGGCGCGGTCCAGCCGGTGGCCTGGCCCGGGGTGAGGTCGGGGGCCGGGACCGTGGGTGTGAGGGCAGCAGCGAAGCGGGTGAGCGGGTCGGCAACCGCCCTGCGCAGCGGCGCGGTGCCTTGCATCGCTTCGGTCCTACAGCGGCACCCCGAGGCGGACCCACTGCGCGTAGACCTCGGTGAGCGCCGTCTCGGTGCCGGCCTGCCACCGGTTCAGGGCCAGCTCGGTGGCCGCCGCCCGCACCGCCGGACCGTCGAGGGCCAGGACCGCGACCACCGGCTCCAGATCCGCCGCCATCTCGGCAGGCGTCCGGCCCCTCGGGTAGTCCAGGCTCTCCCCCAGCAGCACCAGCGTCGACCGCAGCACGCACGCCTCCTCCCCGTCGGCGGCCGCGGCGCGCAGCGCGGCCAGGACATCCTGCAGGACCTTCAAGGCCCAGGCGGGGAGGACGTAGAGAACGGCCTGGGGCGCGGCGTCCACCGCGGCGGCGGCAAGGTCGGCGGCGATCTCCCCGATGGCTTCCCCCGCCGTCTCCAGTGCCAGGGCCGGGAGAGGGTACTCGCCCGGGCGGACGCGGGCCGCGGCCGCGGTCAGGTCGAGGACCTCCGAGAGGTAGGCGGCGTGCTGGATCCAGGCCGGGTTGCCGGGCAGGATCCGAGGCAGTTCCAGGCCCGCCGGGCTCTTCGTCGTCACAGGCCCGAGTATCCCGTTTCCACCGCGTCCGGCGGGCAGTTCCGGCGAAACCCCCGTCCCCGTGGCCGCCCTGGTGGTCATCGCCTTGCCCAGGCCGGGCAGGCGTGCTCGTGCCAGGTCGTCCTGACGACCATCCCGCCCTGGGTCAGGTGCTCGCTCGACCAGGTCCGGCAGCACCCAGCCTCGCCCGACCGGGCCGGGGTCGGCAGCCTCACCGTGCGGACCGGGGCGGCGGGGGCGAGCAGGGCGGGCGCGGCCGGACGGCGCTGGCGCCTGCTCATGGGAGTCGTCATGTCGCAGGCTCTGCCCACCACGCCACCGAGCCGAACCCCGCCCCCACCCGGACGGCGTACCGCAGTCCGTTCTAACCGGCCGCTGACCTGCGGCGACACCCGAAACTCACCGGGGCCGAGGCGAAACTCCCCAGCGGCCCGAGGCGAAACCCACCGGCCCCGGGGCGAAACTCCCCAGTGCAGGTCAGCGGGGGTGCCGAAACTCCCCACCGCAGGTCAGCGGCCTGTGCTCGGGGTGAGGCCGGGTCAGGACCGGTGCCACCAGGAGCTGGTGCGCTTCGTCTCGGCGGCCGCGGCTTCGGCGGCGGCCCGCTCGCGCTCGGCGGCCTCCCGCGCCTTCCGGTCCGCGTCGGCCTGGCGGCAGCCGGCGCACAGCCCGTCGTCGTTCCAGCCCCGTTCCTTCTCCTCCCACCGCTCGTCCGAGAACGGCGCCGAGCAGCGGCGACAGGCCGGACGGCGCCTCTCCCGCTCCGCCGCCTCCCGCGCCCGGCGGGCCCGGTCCGCCTCCGCCCGCTCGACGGCCAGCAGCTCGTCGCCGTCCGGGTTGTCGAGCGCGTCGGTGAGGGTGTGCCAGCCGCGGCGACCGAACCGGTGCCACACCGGGGCGTCGGCCCCGTGGCGGCGCAGCAGCGGCAGGGTGGTGGCCACGACCGGCAGGGCGCGGTGGTGGTCGCGGGCGTGGACGGCGTCGCGGGCGTGGACGGCGTCGCCGCCGTACGCGGGCGCGTGCCAGATGTCCTCGGAGGCGGTCTCGACCTCGGTCATGCGGTTCAGCAGCCGCTCGTGGTCCCGCTTGGCCTTCTCCTTCTTCTGCTGCGGGGTGAGCTTCTTGGTGCCGGGTCGGTCGCGCTTGCGGCCGGCCTCCAGGACGAGGGCGACCGGCGGCAGCCCCTCGCGGCCTGTCGGCGGGTAGAGGGTCGGCCATAGCCGCAGGCCGTGCGTACGGGCGCCCCGGCGGCGCAGCGAGGCCTCGAAGGCGGCCTTCGCCGTGCCCTTCGCCGGGAGCTCGCACCAGGCCCGGTACGAGGCGAGCTTCTCCACCAGGGTGCCGACGCCTTCGTTCTCTCTGTCGACCTCGACCAAGAGCACCGGCACGTCCGAGCCGGGGTCGCGCAGCACGAGGTCGGTGAACAGGGAGCGGCGGTGCGGGATCGGGTGCTCGACCTCAGTGGAGAACGCCTCCAGGTACCCGAGCCCGGCGCGGGCGAGGAGGCCGGCGGTGGCGACGACGTCCAGGGCGTGCTCGGAGAACGCCGCTGCCCGGCCGTCGCGCTCGGTGCGCAGCTTGGACAGCTTCGTCCCGGCCGGGAGCAGTCGGGCGGCTTCGCGGCGGCCGGCCGCGGTCAGGGTCCACAGCTTGCGGTTGTCCGGCAGACGCAGCTCCTCGCGCACCCGGCCGGCGGCCTCCAGGTCGACCAGGGCGTCGCGGGTGGCCTTGTCGTTCCGCTGTCCCGGCAGGACCAGATGCCAGAGCTCCCTCGCGGTGGCGCGCTGGAACAGGCCGAGCGACACCAAGACCCCACGCCGCACCGGTTCCGTCGAGTCCGCCTTCCACCGCACCTCGGCAGTGGCAGGAAGAGGGTTGTCGCCACGCCGTGAGCCCCTTGTCCGGGGCTGCTGGCCTGCGGAAACAGGCCGGTCGGCGGGTGGGTGGGGGCACGGAGGTGCCGGCGGAGGTGCCCGCGAAGGCGGCGCAGGGGCCCTTGTCCCGGCCGGGCGAGGCCTTCGCCTGGCCGGCCTGGTCGTGGTCGGCGGCCTGGTCGCCGTCGCCCGGACCGGGCGCGGCGAGCGAGGTGGTGGTCATCGGACTGGCCTTCCGTCAGCAGGAAGCCGGTGCGGGCGCAGTGGCCGGTCCGGCACCCGGGCGAGCGCCCAGGTGCGGCCGACACTGCACACCACCCCCTTGTCCGCGGTCTGGCCCCACCCCTTGTCCGACCCCTTGACCAGCGTGTTGTCCTGTCCGATTCGCCCCGGTCAAGGGCCTTGTCCTCCCGGTATGTCCGTGACTGGGATCACTCCGAGGCGGTCAGGCGGCCGGCCAGTAGACGGCGAGCCGGACCGCGAGGTCCGCGGTGACGTCGCCGGCCTCCAGGGCCTCGGCGAGCAGGGCGGGCAGCGGGCCGTCGGAGGGCGTGGTGTCATCGGCGCCCGGCACCGGCCACACGGTACTGCCGTTGAACCACTGCCGGACGACGGCGGCGACCGCAGCCGGGGCTGGCAGCACGCAGTCGTCGGCGAAGAACCCGGACGACTCCTCGTCGTACCGGCCGCGCCCGTCGTAGTAGACGCCGAGCCAGCCGGTGGTCTGCCTCCAGCCGAGCGCGACCCGGCCGGGCCCGTCCTGGCCGTCCTCGCCCAGGTCGACGAACGCCTCCATCCACATCACCGCGCCGTCGTCGGTGTCGTACTCGGTGGAGCAGTCCGGGCCGGTGTTGTACCCGGCCTCGCGGATTGCCCGGATCACGGCGTCGATGTACGGATCGTGCGGCAGACAGTTCATCGGCGGGTCTCCTTTGGTCTCATCACGGCGGTGCCCTACATGACCAACAACCGCTCCGGTGACGGTCAGGCAACTGCCGCGACTCCCCGTTCGCTGAGCCGCCCGACGCGGTGCGGCGAAGTACGGGCCTGTGGACCGTGTCCAGGGGAAACGCGCCCTGGACCAGGGGATACGCAGGACGGCGGGGGCCGGCCTACCAGCGGGTGAGGTGCTCCCCCAAGGCCCGGCGCAGCAGGGCGAGGGCACCTTCGGCGTCGGGGCAGCGAAGGGGTTCGCCGCTGGCGGCGTTGGCGACGATGCTGCTGTCGATCAGGGCGGTCCAGGTGCCGCGCTGGACGTCGTACTCCTCGATCCAGCCGACGGGTCGGCCGTCGTGCTGGAGTTCCTGGACGCCCGGGTGGTCGGGCCAGGTGAGGTGGACCAGGCCGTCGTCGAGGGCGGCGCGGTCGGGGTCGCCGAGGCCGCGGGTGGAGGGCAGGCTCCAGCCGGTCGGGCGCTTGAGGGCCAGGTGCGGCACGTCGGGCATCGCGCGCTCGGCGCGCAGCCGGTCGAGGTGCGCGCGGTGCAGGACATCCAGGGCCTGGCCGACCGAGCGGTGGGTGCGGGCCCCGCTGGCGTGGTCGGTCAGGACCACGGCCTCCTTGGCGTCCCGGTACGCGGCGGCGATGTGCCCGGCCTGCCCCCACGACCCGTCCGGCAACGGCGCGGTCCAGCCGATGGGCCGGCCCCGGTAGAGCAGCTGGTGGACGTCCGTAGCTCGTGGGTCGTCCCAGGAGGCCAGCAGCCAGCCCTCACCGACCGTCAGGTCCAGGTCGTCGAGGCGATCCGGCTCGCCGAAGCGCACCGTCGGGATCGTGCACGCCGCGCGGCGCAGCGCTTCGAAGGCCTCCGCCCGCTGCTCGGCTGTGGCAGCCGGGGCGGGCACGGCGGCGCCGGGGCGGATTTCGGCCCGGGCCGTTGCCCCGGGTGTGCCGGTGCCGGGCGCAGGGTCGGCATTTGCGGCCCGGGCCGTTTCTCCGGGCTTCGGCGCGACCCCGGCTGCGGGCGCATTTACGGCCCGGGCCGCAGAAGCCAGAACGTGCGGGGCGACGCGGGCCAGGACGTCCGGGCGCATCAGGTCTTCCTCGGCCCGGCGCAGCTCCAGCTCGTCCCCGGTCAGACCGGGCCAGCGGACCTCGTCGCGCGCGTCGGCCGCCGCCGCCCGCACCCGGGATTCCAGCCGCAGGTACTCCTGGTAGAACGCCTCGTACGCGGCCACCGGGTCGGCGTCCACAGCGGCAAAGAACGCCCGGGTTGTGCTCTCCATGGCGGCGAGGTGGCCCAGCATCGCGGCCCGGACGCCCTCCGGCGCCGGCGCCGGCTGCTCCGGGACCGTCCGGCCCACCGCCTCGGCGGCGGCCTTGGCCTTGGCCTTGGCGCGGGCCATCTTCGACTTGCACGAGCGAGAGCAGTGGAGAGTGGGCCGGCCCCGGCCGGACTCGGCGACCGGCACCGGCTTCCCGCAGCCCGGCCGCACGCACACCGGCGCCGCCGGCTTCTCCGGCAGCACATCGAACAGCACGTCAGCGCAGGTAGCCGAATTACGGCCCGGGTCGTTACTCACGGTCGGGATCGTAACCTTGGCGCCCTCCCACACCGATCCCTTTACGACCCGCGAGTCGTAAAGCGCGGTCACCCGGCGGGCATCAAGGGGCACGGATTACGGACCGGGCCGCAACTTCTCCGCTGCTGCACCCGGCGGTGCAGCGGGCACGCTGCTGCGCCGCCAGAAGCAGCGGCGTGTAGCAAGGCCGCCCTTGCTACACGAGGAGCAGCAGCGCGCCCGGGTGCAGCGAGGGTGTCCTTGCTGCACCCGTGACCGTCCGGTCCGGCGGGCGGTTGCACCGGTATGTCGATTTCCCCGCTGTCCTGGCTTCCGATCCCCTCCTCGCTCGACGCCGAGCCTGCGCCCGAGCCCGCGCCGTCCGGGGAGGAGCTGACCGAGGAGGAGCGTGCCGGGCTGCAGGTGGCCGCCGCGGCCGGTGAGCGAGCGGCGATCTGGGTGCGGCAGCTGGCCCGCCATCAGCCGGTCGAGATCCACGGGCGGGTGCTGGAGCTGACCGCCGAGGCGATCGAGCAGACCTGCACCCGCGAGATCATCCCGGGCAACGACAACGAGCTCGCTGCGGAGCTGCGCTACCGCCTGGACGGCGGCGTGCTGCTCGGCGCGACCAACCTGGAGACGCTCCCGGAGCTCACCGGCGGGGAGCGGATCGCCCTGGCCGCCGTGACCGCCCTCGCCCTGGCCATGCCGGGCACCGCGCTGACCTGGTACGAACGGGAGCTACCGCACCTCGCCCAGGTGATGGACGAGGCGGTCGCCGCGGGCCGCGCCGCCGCACCCGGCCGGTGAACCCAGGCAGCAACGGAGCGCGGCCCGGCCGGACCCGTCGGGCGCTCGGGCCCGGCGCCGCCCGGGTCCTGGCCGACACCGTCCGCTCTCCCCGCATCCCGCCCCCGTGGTCACCGGCCGCCGTCGACGCCGCCCTACGCACCGTCTGGGAGGAATTCGAGCGGCGGGCCGAGCCGTGGCGGGACGCCTTCGACGACCTGGACGAGGACGTCCTCGCCGAGGCCGCCGCCGAGGCGCGCTCCTTCGGCACCGACCCGGCCGGCGCTGTCGACGAGCTGGTGCGCGGCCTGCTGCTGGAGCTCGACCACTGGCAGGACGCGATCGGCGAGCTCGGCCGCCGGCTCACCGCGTCCGCGCAGGACCGGCCGCTGCCGCAGTGGGCCGCCGACGCCGGCCTCGCCGAGGACGTCCGCTGGCGCCGGGCCCGCCAGGCGTTGCTGGAGGCCGTCGCCCGCCACCACCACGGTCACCTGCCGGGCGAGGGACCCGACGACCGACCGTGGTGATCACGTAGGCCCAGGGCACGAAAGAATGGGGCGGGTGACCAGCAACCAGCCCCTGCCCCGGGGCCTCACCTCTCTGATCCCCGACGCCCGCGCCCAGGCGACGCCCGGCGAGCGCGCCGCCTCCCAGCTCCTCCATCTGCGCGAGGCGACCGTGCCGGTGCCGGTCCTCGCCGCGGCCGCCGAGCTGATCGTGCCCCAGCTGAAGAGCGAGGACCCGGCGACCCGGGAGGCGGCGGCCGCCGTCCACGCCCTGCTGCTCGCCGCGATCGACGGCGCCGCCCTGGAGCGGTAGCCAGCCAGGCCGGATGTCCCACCCTTGTCCCAGGCCCGGCCCAGAGCACCGTCACCAAGCGAAACGCCTGGGACTGTCCTAGCGAAACAGTCGAAACCGGACACCCTGAGACTCACCTGGGACAGGTGCTGGGACACCCTGTCCCAGCACCGCCCGACGGGTCGACGCACGGCCGTCCGGCCGTGGCATCAGCTGCGGAAGCCACCGTTCTACCGGCGGGGCCAGCCGTTCACGAAGGTCTGCAACTGCGCACGCTGCCGCTGCTCGTCGGCGAGCACCTCGGCCAGGATCCCCCGGTCGACGTACGGGTCGACGCCCGCCATCAGCAGGGCGTGCAGCTCGTCCCGGTCGAGTGCCTCGGCCTCCCATTGCACTGGGCGGGCTGGGTCGAAGCCGTACTTCGCGGCGAAGGCCGGCCAGCGCGGGTCATTCTTCTTGCCCTCGGTCGGCGGCAGGCGGTACGCGATCCGTTGTTCGTCGGTGAGCAGCACCCGGGTGACCGAGCTCCAGCAGTCCGTGCGCTGCGGTTCGAATCCACGCAGCTCAGAAGCGGTCGAGACGACGACAGCGCGCGGCCGCTCCACAGGCCAGCAGCAGACGTGTCGGAGATGTCACACTAAGTGGTCGCAGACTGGCGGAGGGGAGCGCAGTGTCGTACAGCAGGGGGTACCGCATCGAGGCCCGCGGGGCGTGGTCACGGTGGACGTGCGAGCGTGAGGACTGCCAGGCGGCCGCCACGGCCCGTGGCGAGGACCACCAGGAGGAGGCGGCCTGGGCGGCCGCGGCCCACCAGCAGCAGGAGCACTACGAGGTGACGGTGCGCGAGGCCGCCCAGGCGCTGCGCGACGCCGCGCGGGTGCTGGCCGCCTCCGACATGCTGCTCACCGACATCGACACCCACACCACCAGAGGGAAGGCCTGCGTCACCCCTCAGGCGGCCGAGCAGGCACTGGGCAGATGGGCGTGGCAGCTGCTGGTCCGGCTGCCCGAACCCGCCGGCCGCGAGCAGAGGCTGTCGCGGCAGATGGAGCGCCAGTTCGCGGTGGAGCAGGTCTGCGAGCACGACGACCGCCCGCGCCGGCCCGTCGTGGTGCTGGACCCGACCGGCGCCACGCGGACCTGATGGGAAGCGCCCCGCTTACAGGTGCGGGCCCACCCTCAGCACGGTGACCACGCCGCCGGCCTGGGCGCCAGGCCCCCAGGCCCAGTGGATCCGCCACGCACCCGGTCCCTGGTCGACGTATGAAGTCCACGCCGTGCCGCGGTAACCGGACAGGACCGCGTAGCGGTGGCTGTGCAGGCCCGGGTGGTGCGGGTCGGCGGCCAGGTGCTCCAGCGCCTGGCGGACCCGGCGCAGCCGGCGCGGGTCCGCGCGGCGTCCCGTCTCCAGGCGGGCGAGGGTCCGGGCGGCGGTGGGGGTGTAGTGCAGCGTCGGCATCGCTCTCGGTCTCCTTCGTCAGGGCATGCGGAAGGGCCCGTCACCCCGGTTGGGGTGACGGGCCCTCGGTGGGTCGTACGGGCGTGCCGGCTGTCGGATGCGGATGGTCAGGGAGGCGGCGGGGCGCCGCAGACGTGGCTCAGCTGGTCACGGAGGAGGTCCAGGACCACGGGGGGGATCGTCGGCCCGGCGGTCGCCCTGCTGCTCGCCGACCACCTGCCGACCGGCCCGGCCCGGATGCTCACCGGCGGCGCTGCGCCTTCTGCCGGACGGCAGCCGGGTCTCGCCCGCCAGCGACCAGCGGGTGGTGTTCACCGCCCAAGCCGCCGTCGGCGGCGTCGAGCTGACGATGCCGGACGCGCTGTGCGCGGCCGCCGCCCACCGACTCGGCGTCCCCCTGCTCGCCACCGACCTGCTGCCCACCGAAGAGGACCGCGCGGTGGCGCCCCAAGAACAGGACGGCCAGGAGCTGGAGCCTGCCGTGGAACACGACATCGACGGCGACGACCAGGACGTAGCCCCAGGGCCGGCCGCCCTGCGCTGATGGCCAGGCTCCTCGCGGTTCGAGCGTGAGGGGTCCGGCTTGTCATAAGTCGGTCTGCGGTCCCCCGTGGTCGTCGCTGCCGTACGGTGCGGCACCGGGGTCGTACAGCGGCCGGCGCGCGGCCGTGCGGCTGGACGGAGTCGACCGTTCCCGTGTCAGGTTCCCGAGGCCAGCGCGCCGGCACGCAGTTGCGCGAGCAGCGGCAGCACGTTCTCCTGGTCGTCGTCGACGGTGAGGACGAGGAGTGCGCTGATCAGCACGTGGGCCATGTCGTCGATCGTCTGCAGGTCCGCCGGACGCTTAGCCCACAGGCGCAGTGTCTGGGCGAGGAGTTTGGCCATTCGGGTGCCGGTGTCGGTCCGCATGCGGGTGACGGCGTCGTCCAGTTGGTCGGCGGACAGGCCGTTGTGGATGCCGTGGGCGGCGGCGAGCAGGGTCTGGAGGGCCATGTCGGCGTAGTCGGCGATGGCGGCCTGTAGGGGTTTTTCTCCAGGGCTGGCGGCGGCCAGGCTCTCCAGGGCCGGCGTGTCGCCCGTCCAGGCGGCTTCTAGGGCGGCGAGGACGCGCAGCATTTCATCCGTTGTCAGCACGGTCAGTCCTCCTGTTCGATGCCGAGGGCGAGGGCTGCGTGTTGCAGCCCGCGGGCGGCCGCGGCCGCCGTCGCACACTCGCGGACGGTCGGTACGGTGCCGGGCGGGGCTGCGGCCAGGTGCTGGCGCACGATGCCTTCGGCGACGTCCCGGACCGTGCGGAAGACCTCACAGTCGGCCAGTAGTTCCTCGAGCTGCTCGGCACCGAGGCCGGGCACGGCCGGGCAGGCGTGCACCGACCACCGTGTCGCGGTCTCCAGCCTGTCCAGTACTCCGACGGGACCGTTCATCGGCAGGTCGGCGATCTGGGCGCCGACCTGGCCGGCGCCTTCCGCGCACGCGGCGAGTACTGCCGCCAGCAGTACGACCACCCGCTTGTGCTGCCTGGTGTCCGGCGGTGCCTGTTCCCGCGTCAGCTCGTCGGCGGCGGACAGACAGTGCTCCCACGTCGTCTGCGGCGCTACCGTGCCTGGGCTCTCGCTCATCCCGGCACGCTATCGCCTTCTTTGCCGTCCGTTGAAGGGGCCCCGGCGGCGCCGTCGGGCAGCTCGGGCACGCGCTCTCGGGCGTGCCCGACCAGGCGGTGGTCGTCGTCGGTGATGAAGCCGGGCCGGCCGCCGTGCGCGTACGTGTCCTTCCGCTCCTTCCGCCTACGGCCGGACAGGTCGGGCTCGACCACCAAGTCGGCGAGCAGACCGTCGCGCTCGGGGCGTCCGGCGCCGACCGGCCAGGAGCCGCCCGCAAGCCGCGCTTGGATCGTCGATAGGAAGTTCATGCCGAACTACTGCGGAAGTTATATAAGTTCCGCTAGAGCTTGCTCGTTTGACAGGTAGTTGTTCGCCTTCTAGGGTCCAGCTTATTCACTGTCTGGGAGGGGAGCTGGGATGAAGGTCCGGTACGTCGAGCTGGAGGGGACCCCGGAGGAGCTGGACTCCTCCGAGCTGGCACGTAGTCTCGTCGCGGCCTTGAAGGGCTCGGCCGCCGCCGTTTCGGCGTCCTCGGATGTCCGGACCGAGGGTGAGTCACTCGCGGCCTGGCGGCTCGGCCACGCCGTGCCGGGCATCGCCGATGAGGGACAGGCGGCGGTGACCGCCCTGCTCGCCAAGAACCCCGCCGCAGCACACTTCGTCGCCTTTCTCCGCGAGGCCTGCTCGTGGGAGAACGCGGAGGTCTTCGGGGTCAAGCGCAGGGCCGCAAATCCGAACGACCCGCTGGACTACTCTGCCTACCTGCGACTGCGAAAGGTCGGCAGCCACTTCGGAGGCTTCGCCTACGTGTGGGCAGAGACCGGGCGGGTCAACGTCCGCCTGACCTACGACGCCGACCCGTCGCTCAGGGATCTCGCGCCGGACGCCTTCGCCGTGCACACGGGACACCGGGCGTACCGGGTGAGCATCGACGTCACGGACGAGGAAACGCTGCGCCAGGCGATCGCGTTGGCCCGCGTCGCCTACGACCGAACCTGACCCGGCGGAGAGGGACGTGGCGCAGAACGCACTGCCCGAGGCGGAGCACCAGGACGTCCTGGCCCGGGCGATCATTCCGGCCTCGACAAGCCGGGCCGTGACTCAGGAGCACCCCGTGGTTGTCCTGGTCGCAGGCCCTCCCGGCAGCGGCAAGACCCGCTTGGGGGACTTACTCCACCCTCTCCTCGGCCTGCGCGGCGGCGCCGTACGCGTCGGGTCCGACCTGTACAAGGCCGCGCACCGGCACTACGAGGCGCTGCTGGACCAGGACGTCCGCACCGCCGGCGTCCTGGTCCGGCCGGACACCCGCCGCTGGCAGTCCCTCGTGGAGGAGCATGTGCGCGCCCACCGCCTGGACGCGCTGGTGGAGACCGCGTTAGCCGACCCGGACGAGGCCCGGGCCCAGGCGGCGGCGTACCGGGAGGCCGGGCACCGGATCGAGGTCGTGGCGCTGGCCTGCGCCCTGGCGTGGAGTCAGCTCGGCGTGCTGGAGCGCTACCTCGGCGCCGGGGAGGGGGCTGGGCGTTTCGTGTCGTGGGCCAATCACGACCAGTGCGCCCGGCAGCTGGCCCACACCCTGGACGTGCTGGAGAACGAGCGCCTGGTCGACCGCGTCACCGTGGTGCGGCGCGGCCTGGAACTCCTGTACGGCAACGAGCTCATCAACGGCATCTGGGTGCGGCCGCCGGCCGCAGGGACCGCGGTGGAAACCGAACGTGGACGCTGGTGGGGAGCGGTGGAGACGCGGCAGTTCCGACGCGCGCTGACGCGTACGGAGCGCTCGCTGGTGCGGGCCGAGAACCGGGTGCCGGCCGACCGGCTGCTGGCGGTGTCGAGGGACGCCGAACGGACCGCCGCGCTGGCCGAGCCGGTGCGCCGCATCGCCCAGGCCCGCACAGGGGCGCCCGGCGTCGACTACCACCGACTCTCCCCGACCGAACACCGCTGGGTGTTCGAGGAGCTGATCGCCCCCGGACTGCTGAGCGGCGCCGTCCCGCAGCCGGGCCCCGTGGCGGTGTTCCTTGTGGCCCCCGTCGGTACGGACACCACCGTGCTCTCCCGTCTGGTCCGGCGGGCGATGCGCCCCGGCACCGCCCGCCTGGCCGACGACGACCTCAACACCGCCCACCCCGACTACCTCGCCCTGATACAGACCGACCCGCGCGAAGCGGCCAAGACCATCCGTGCCGACTGCGCCGTCTGGTTCGACCAGGCCTGCGCACTACTGCGCGAACGACGCTGCGACGCTCTCATCAGGACCGCCCCCGCCGACGCCGGGACCGTCCTGCACAGCACGGCCGCCTTCCGCGCGGCCGGCTACCGGGTCGAGGTCACAGTCCAGGCCGCGCGCGGGTGCGACAGCCGGCAGGATGCGGCGCTGCGCTACGCCCGGGCGCTGGAGATCGACATCCCGGCACCGTTCGCCTCCGCAGCCTGCCAGGACGTGTCCTTCGCCGCCGTCGAGGAAGTGACCGCGGCCCTGGGGCATCCGCAGGCCGCAGCAGTGCGGGTGGTCGACCGTGCCGGCCGCCTTCTCGGTGCTGGGGCCGGCGCCTTCGCCACGCTCGTCGCCGAGCGGACACGCCCCTACGTCCCGCAGGAGGCGCTGCGGTTCGTCGCGTTGCAGCGGGCGCTGCGCAAGGCCCTGCCGCGCCACCGCGCCGAGCTGGACGCGGTCTCAGCGCAGGCGTGGCCACTGCTGCCGGAGGGCATGCGCGCCGCCCAGGTCGGGCGGCCCCGCGCCCGCGCGCTGCCCGCGGTACGGCCTGCCGGTCAGCCCGTCAGCTTCTGCAACAGGCCGGCGTAGAAGGCCACGATCCCTGCGGCTTCCTGCGGGTCCGCGTCCCGGGCGCGCTCCAGGTCGGCCGCCGCCCGACGGCGCGCGTCCTTGAGATCCTCCAGCCGGGACAGGTCGGGCTCCGGCTGGCGGCTCTCGGCCACGAGCTGCCCGCTGTACCAGGCCACGACGGCCCCCACCGCGCCCACGGCCTGCTGAACCTCTCCTCCATGCCCCGCCAGCTCGGAGAAGTCGGCGCGGTCCTCGGGCCGGGAATCGGACACGGCAAACCACCTCTGGGCTGGAACGATGCTGAAGCCCCAGTCTCACACGGCCGGCGGCAACATCCGCCTTCGGGTTCCGAACCGCGCGGCCGCCGGGCCCGCACGGTCACCGCCAACGCCCCGTCCCACACGGCTGCCCCCGCTCATCCAGGGACCACCCGCCGCCCAGGAGCACAGCACGCGAACCATTCCCGCACGAAGACGGACAACGGGCCTGTCCGGAACCGTGCGGGTCCGCTTCCCGGGCGCGTAGGTTGATGGCAGGTCAGACCGATGGGGAGGGGAAAAGCGATGGCGGATCTGAGGGCACTGTTCAGCACGAACGACCAGGTACGGATGGACCAGGAAGAGACGTTCGTCAACCGGGGCGGCCAGTGGGAGACGGTGACCTCGGCGCTCGCCGAGCACCTCGCCCACATCACCTCCCCCGACTTCAGCGTCCAGGACTTCGAAGCCCCCAGGCGCAACGTCCTCGTACTCCACGGCGTCGGCGGCATCGGCAAGACGACGCTCTCCCGCAAGCTGGAGTCCGCTCTCACCGACGCCGCCCGGCGCCCCGCGCACTGGGACGACCCCGCCTGGCCCGACGGCGCACCCCGGCTCCTGCCGGTCAGGATCGACCTGTCCCGCGCCGCCGGAGGCGACTTCGAGCAGTACGTGCTCACCCTGCGCCTCGCGCTCGCCCGGCACCTCGGCCGTGCCCTGCCCGCCTTCGACCTCGCCCTGCGCCGCTACTGGGACACCGTCCACCCCGGCGAGCCGCTGGAGGAGTACCTGCGCCGCCGCGGGCTTGCCGCCCGCTTCGGCGACGCCCTGCCCGGCCAGATCAAGGGAGCCATCGGCGAGGCCGCCAAGCACCTCGCCCTGCCCGGCATCGTCGGCTCCGCCGCCGGCCAAGTCGCCGCCGCCCTCGTCACCTCGCTTCGCCAGCGCCACGAACGCACCCGCGCCCTCGCCGGCTGCGCCCGGCTCGCCGACCTGCTGGACGCCGAACCGAACCTCGACGTGCTCTCCTACTACCCGCACCTGCTCGCCTGGGAGCTCTCCCAGCTGCCGGCACAGCACGCCGTCGTGCCGGTCGTGCTCCTGGACGGCGTCGAGGACGTCGGCGACCGCACCCACCGCGAACTGGAGCGCCTGATCCAGCGCACCGTCTGGCTCATGCCCGACGCGTTCTTCGTCGTCACCGGCCGCTCCCGTCTCCAGTGGGCCGACCCCGACCTCCAGGGCCAGCTCGACTACACCGGGCCCACGGCCTGGCCCGGCCTCGCGGCCGCCCCGCACCCGATCGTGCCCGCCGCCCGCACCGCCGCCCCCACCACGACGGCCCGCCAGATCCTGATCGGCGACCTCAGCACGGAGGACTGCGAGCACTACCTCGCGCACCGCCTCACCACCCCCGACGGACACCCCCTCATCGACGAGGACATCCGCACCATCATCACAGCACGCAGCCACGGCCTGCCCCTCTATCTCGACCTCGCCGTCCTGCGCTACCTGGAGATCCGCCGCACCCGCACCCCCGAACCCGCAGACTTCGAAGCCGAATTCCCCGCCCTCGTCTCCCGCGTCCTGCAAGACCTCACCCCCGACGAACGCCACGTGCTGCGCGCCGCCACCCTCCTCGACGCCTTCGACATCCCGCTGGCCACCCGCGCCGCCGGTACCGACCGCGACGCCCCCGCCCTGCGCCTGACCGAGCGCCCCCTCGTCCACGAGGACCCGGCCGCGCTGTGGCCGTACCACCTGCACGCCCTGGTCCGCTCCACCGTGCGCGGCGCCGACCGCACCGACGACCGCTGGTCCGACCAGGACTGGCACCGGGCCGCGGACCGCGCCCTGGCCGGCCTGGGCGAGCAGCACGCCGCCCGCCCCGACGACCGGGCGCTGCTCGTGGGCTGCCTGCGCCAAGGGCTGAGGCTGGCCCGCGACCACCGCCTGGGCCTGGGCTGGCTCGCCGGCGGCGCGTGGGCCTACGTCGGCGACGAGATCTGGGAACCGCTCGCCCCGCCCGCCCCCGACGACGCGCAGCCCCACACTGGCACCACTGTGCTGGACACCCCGGCCGACGCCCTGGTGGAAACCCTGTCCACGCTCGCCGGGCGCCAGCACGAGCACCGCACCCGCACCGCCGACCGCCTCACCCGCGTCCTCGACAGCCGCCTGCTGCCCCCCGACCTCACCGACCTGGCCCTGTACTACCGGGCCAAGGCCCACCGCGACCTCGGCCGCGCCGACTCCTCCCGACGCGGCATGCAGCGGGTCGCCGACGGCGACACCCGCCTCGCCCCGGCCGCCCGTCGCGGCCTGGCCCACCTCGCCCGCCTCGCCGGCGACTTCCCCACCGCGCTCGCCGCCGCCGCACAACTCGGCTGGAAAGGCCGCGAGCACCGCGTCCTCGGCGACGTGTGGTGGCCCCACGCCGACTTCGAACGAGCCACCGCCGCCTACCAGGCCGCCGTCACCGACGCCCAACAACACGACGCCGCCAGCGAACGCGCCACCGCCCAAGCCCAGCTCGCCTTCACCACCGCCTTCACCGACCCCGAGCAGGCCGGCGCCGAACTCGACCTCGCCGAGCAGTACCTCGCAGGCCTCCACCTCACCGCCACCCGGCTCACCACCCGCATCGCCGCCCTGGTCCGCGACGCCGGCCACCACGACATCGCCGACCGCGCCCACGACCTCGACACGGAAATCCGCACCGCCGGCATCGGCTACCAGCAAGCCACCCTCGCACTCGCACTCGCCTTCCACCACGCCGTCCACGACGACCAGGCCGCACTCGCCACCGACATCGCCCGGCTACGCGACCTCACCAGTGACGGCGACCACGCCTACTACCCCGACATCGCCGCGTTCATGGCTGGCCTCCCGTGCCCCGCCCCCTCCGACACGCGCTGGATCGACGGCGACCAGGCCGTCCGCGCCCGCTGGCGCGCCCTCGTCACAGACCGGCGAGAGCGGGTACAGAGCACGTGGTAGCTCTGGCCACGCACAGGACCTGGCCGACGCACACGGAAAACAGGAGTTCCGCGATGAGCAAAATGACCGGCTGCCCGGCGGCGGCATGACGACCGCCGGCAAGGACGACATCCGCCACATGAAGCCCGGCCAGCGCAACCGATACTGCGGCCTTGTCAGCCGCCCTCGTAGTCCCCTTCGGAAGCCAGGCGCCGCTCCAGGTCACCGACCCACTCCTGCGCCCACGTCCGCAGGCCGACGATCGCATCGTCGTCCAGGCCGTAGGCGGTGAACTCGGCGTCATCGATCCAGTCCGCGCCGGCCAGGCGATCGCGCAGCTCGGCCAGGTCGAAGGTGTCGCGGGCGTGGCGGCGTCCGAGGTCTTCCAGATCGCGGTGGCTGAACCAGCGGGCAGCGGCCTGGACGTCGATCAGATCACGGGCGTAGCCGCGGTCGGCGAGGGCCCTCATCTTGGTGCCGACCACGTCGTCGACGTGCAGGACGGGGCCGAACTCCAGCTGGACGGCGGGTTTCCAGAGGTGTTCCTTGAGGACGTCGACCTCGCAGCTCTCGCCGGTCTCGGGGTCGGTGACGACCAGGCGGCCCGACAGGGGGACGACCTCGACCTCGTGGACCTGCCATCCCCGCTCGGCCAGGCCTGCGGTGAGTGCTTCGGCGATCTCTTTCATCGCGGCCGGGTGCTCGGTCGCGACGTCCAGGTCCTGGCTGAGCCGGTCTGCCAGCCCGTGGGCCTGGACGGCGTAGCCGCCGGTCAGCACGAGACGGTAGGGGGCGCCGACGGCGAGGACGTCGGCCAGCAGGCGCCGGTGGAGCGGGGTCAGCCTCACGCCGCGACGGGCCGGGCGGCGGCCGCGAGCTCGGCGAAGGCGCTCTCCCACACCGTACGGACGGCGGGGCCGACCAGTGTCCTCAGCACCGGCCACTGTGCCACGAGGAGGCCGGCGTCCAGGAACCGTGGAAGGTCCTCTCGCATGCCCTCGTTCAGCACGATCCGGTACAGGCCCATCCGCTGCCGTGGCTGCCCCAGGTCGAAGGCCCGAAGGCCCGACCACGCGATGTGCAGCGGAAGCTCCACCCGGCCGGCCGTCGGCCCCTCCAAATCCCCAAGAGAACGCGGAAGGCGGGCAGCCAGCTGCCCGGAACGGCTGTCGGCGGAAGCAAGCGTCATGCAGACGATTATCCCCCTCCTGAGAACCACCGGGATGCCCAGGCGACCGCACCACTCCAGCCCGTGCCCGTATGCGTCGTAGCTGTGCGCTTCGTCGATCACCGGTGTCTTGCCCGACGGCGGCAGAGGCCCGACGGCGAACACCACGCTCACGTGATCGATCTGGCCGGGCGCAGCCCGGCCGGGTCCTCGGGGAGCAGGGGGGTTCGTTCCTCGGGGGCCCGGCCGGTGGGAGGCCAGCAGCGCCGGGGGCGTGGCGCGGCTGCGCTGCTCGGCGGCCCGGTGGTGCTGTGGCGGGGCCGCCGTGCCGGGAATGTTAGACCTCGTCCGAGGCCTGTGAACAGGCCTGTGACCTGCAATCTTTCAGGCCGCGAACATGTCAGGATCAGAATTTCTTACCTCTGCCAGACGACCGGCTCGGCCCGCAACGACCCTGGGGAACCGGAAACCCGGACGACACCTTAGCCTCGGGCGGTTCCCCTGGCCGGCCGCGGGCATGAGCCGGGCATGAACGAGGACCAGGAGCAGGCCGGCCCGGTCGACGCGGCACGTGCCCGGGAACTCACCGAGCAGCTGCGCACCGCGATCGAGGACGTCCGCGCCGCCGTGCTGCTCCTGGCCCGCCGGGTCCGCTCCGCCCACCGCGCGCGGGTATGGACCGTACTCGGGCACCCGTCGTGGTCGGCGTACGCGCTCGCCGAGTTCGGGATCGGCCGCTCGACGGCGTACCGGCTGCTCGACCTGGCGGCCGTCGCCGAGGCGATCGAGGACACAGTGCAGGCCGAACTCGGGGTGTCCCACGCGTGGGACAGCACCGACCTGGTCCTGCCAGTGCGCGCGGTCGTCGACCTCAAGGGCCGCGTCAGCGAGCTCACCGACCTGATCGCCGACCGCCTCGCCGACGCCCATCAGGAAACCGGCGGGGCCGTGCTCCCGGCCGGGGCGGTCGGCGGGATCGTCGCTGCGGCGGTCGCCGAGGTCCGCGCGCGTCCGGACGTCCCGGCCGCCGAGCTGGGGATCGGCCCGGCCCCGGACGGCATCACCGCCGAAGCCTGGCGCCGCCACGTCGCCGCCGGCCGCGAGGCGATCAGTCAGCAGCGCGCCGCCGAGCTCGGCATCGGTGCCCTCGCCCTCGAGGTCTGCCCGGCCTACCTCTCCGACCGCCAGGCCGAGGACGAAGGCCTCGCCCGCCTCGCCAACGACATCGGCCTCACCACCGACCACCTGCTGGCCTGCCGCCGCTACGCCATCTCCGGCGACCCACGGGCGATGGACGGCTGGTAGCAGCGGCTGCCGGTCGGCGGCTCAGTCCTCCGGAAGGGTCACGACGATCTGGCCTTCGTCGTTGACGCCGTGGATGGAGATGCGGCTGCGGTCGAACTTGTCCCAGTCGCAGCGCAGCCGGAAGACCTTGTGTGCAGGGATCGCGGCGACGTCCTCGGTGGCGGTGAAGTCGCCTTCGCCGAGCAGGAGCAGGACCGCCTGGCGGGCGTCGTGGGGGTCGCCGTCGATGACGCGGGCGAGGCGCTGCAGGCTGGTGGTGACCTCCTCGATGCGGCGCCCGTCGGGTTCGAACAGGGCGATGATCTCGAACGAGTCCTCGGAGTAGATGAGGCTCATCCGCAGCTCACGCTGCACCTGCTCCTCCTCGACGCTCAGCGGCAGGACCTCGCTCGGGAACGGCAGTGGGCTGGCCGGGTGCAGGCGCAGCACTCCCGCGTCGTCCGGGATCTCGTGCAGCACCTTCGCCGCCACCAGCAGGGTGATGACGTCGTCGATGGTCTCCAGCGGCGGCAGGCCGTACTGCGCGGCGTAGCGGGTGACGTCGGCGATCTGGCCGGGCAGGGCCTCTGCGGCTTCGGCGGCCGTCTCTTCGTCGTACTCGTCGCCGGTGTCCCAGCAGGAGTGGGTGAGGAGGCCGGTCGGGTTGGTCTTCGTGGCGACGAACGGGCCGAGCTCTTCGCGGGTGAAGGGTGCGCCTTCCATAGCGGCGCCGATGAGCAGCATCATCGTCACCTGGGGACGGATCCGGGACCACCCTCCCCGCGCGGCACGGCGCAGGTGCTCCCCGCGCATCTCGTCGTCCGGCCAGTCCATCAACGAGACCGTCTCGGCCATGGCTCCCCCAAGATCATTGGCATGCCGTTTGACGGTAGGCTACGCCGCCGCTGGCCCGCTCCCGGGCCGCATCGGCTACCACCATCTGTGAAAACGGGTCCTCATTTGAGGGCCGATCTATGAAAGCGCCGCAGGTCAGCAACCTGCGACAGAGTGGTCAGATCTGGCGGTCCGGATCGGAGAACGTCAGGCCGCCGGCCGCGAGCGGTCGCCGAACCGGTGCGGGCGCGGCCGCGATCTCGCTGGGCGGCTGGCGGAAGTCGGCGCCCGCCGGACTGAGCGGGCACGGCGGCGTCGACGGCGGACCCGGAGAAGCGCAGGGAGAGCCTGCGGCGGTCAGTCATGATCGCCAGTCTCGCAGCCCGGACGGGGTCGGGAGGCCAGACCGCTATCACCGGTGCTGGTGATCTGGCCCTGGCCAGCAGGGCCAACGAAGACGACCTGGGCCGTCGCAGGCGCCGATACCGCGACCCGCGAACCGGCCCTCGTGGCACTGCCGCAGCCGCTCGACCTCTGTCCGGCCGTCCGGCTCGGTGCGCAGCCGGCCGAGACAGCGGAGACAGGGGGTGCCCGGGGCCCCGGCCGAAGAGCTGGCACCGGTGTGGTGTGTCTCGGCAGTATCCAGCCGCACTCTCAGCAGGATGTGAGCTACCCGGTCTCGCACCGGCGCATGAGCCTGATCTGGAGCACCTGTGCCCATCCCTTCCTCCGGCCGTCCGGACGCCTCCCCCGCCGCCCATCTGACCCTGGTGGCAAGTCCCGACACCCAGCCCCCTGCGCCCCTCCCCATCCACTTCTACGGCGATTCTCTCTTCACGGTGAGACAGCTGATCCGGGACAAAAAGCGCGCCGCGGTCGAAGCCCAAGGCCGCCGGTGGCGCGAGAACCAATACGGGTCCGCCGGACTGTGGCTGATCTGCTATCTGGCCGGCAGACTGACTGGCGACGCCCCGGTGCGACTCGACTACTGGACAGCGGCCGCCGAGTACGGGGGAACGCCAGCGGAGCTGAGGGAAGCGGTCGCCGAGCTCGAAGCAGTCGAAGCCGTCGTCTCCGATTCGTCCCCAGCCGGAGCGATCCAGGCACTGTGGCTGAACCCGTCGATCGCCCACACCAGTGATACCAACGTCGTCGAGTCCGCCCGTCGGCATCGCTTCCCTCAGCTGCACATGGAAGCCGGGGAAGCCACGGCGACCCCCTTCCATCAGATCCAATGGCAGGCCATCGAGTACTGCAACACCCCGCTCTTCGGCGGCCGCTCCTGCGATTGGAGACTTGGCCAGGGGCTGTGCCCCGACCACGCCACCGAGGAGCAGCGCGCTGAGGCCGCCGAGCAAGCGGCCGCAGCGAAGGAGGAGGCGATGCAGCGCTTCCTCGCAGCGAGGGAGGCGGAGCGCCAGGAGCGCCTGCGGATCCGCGGGTTCCCTTGTCCCCGCTGCGCCATGGTGCCTGGCGAGCACTGCCGCACCGACAGCGGCGGGCGTGCCCGGGCGTCCCACGTGGCCCGTGAGGTCGCGCCGAGCGTCTGAATGCGTACGCGGCCCGGTGTACCGCTCTACGACTCCCGTTCCTGGTCGGGGACGGCCTTGATGGTGCGTCGGCGCCGGGCGTCGACGTTGCCGACCTTCCGTGGGCCTTCGGCTCGGGCGTCGAGGATGATCTCCGGCGCCTCCAGTGCTTCTCCGACCAGGCGGCGGATCTCGGGGTTGCTCGCGAAGAAGAAGCGGGGGTTGACCCGGTAGCTCCCCGGGTCCGGGTGGTCGACCAGCTGGAGGGCTTCCAGTCGGGCCAGGGCCTCGTACGCGGTTGAGGTCGAGGTCCCGCAGTCGTGGGCGATCTCCTCGACGTCGGCGGTGATCGGAGCGAACACGGCGCCGTGGCTGGTGAGCCATTCCAGGACGCTGCGCTGGCTGGCGCTCAGGTTGAGCGTGTAGACGGGCGGCATGCCGAGGCTGTCCGGGTCGAAGCCGTGGTGGCTGTGGGTGGCGGCGCTCATCGGGTGCCTCCGTTCGTCGTGCTCTTGGCCGTGGCGGTGCGGCGCGGTCCGGGCGTCTTGGCGGCGGCCTTGTCCGCAGCCTTCTGCGCGACGGCGATCGCCTTGGCGTCCGGCGTGATCGGCGGCGGGTCGAGCCTGCGGCACGCCTGCACCTGTGCGTCGCCGGAGCCCTCCCAGAACCGTCTCGGGTTCAACTGGTAGGTCTGGCTGCGCGGGCTGGTCTTGAGCAGGATGTTCAGTTTCACCAGGCGGGCGAGCGCCGTCTTCGCGGTCGTCTCGGTCGCCAGGATGTCCTGTGCCACGGCGGCCGCTGTCACCTTCACCGCCGCGCCGGCCCCGCCGTTCGAGCGCACCCAGTCGATGGTCGCCCATTCCGCGCCGGACAGCGCCAGCGAGTACAGCGGCGCGTCGTCGGTGTAGGCGTTGAGGGTGTAGGAACCGCCGTCCATGGTGTGCGGCGTCCTGGCCTTCGGCGCGGGCAGCACCGCGCCCGTGTCCAGGTTCACCAGGGCGATGTTGCCCCTGCGAGCCATGCTGCTCCTCACCATGCCGTCACGGTCCGTGGACCGGTTCAACGACCGGTCCGCCATCAGGTTCCTAAGGGCTGGTTTTTCAGACGTTAGCTCTGGAAAACCAGACGTTAGAGGCAAGAACCTACAGGAAGAGCGTTGAAAGACGCAGGTGCACGGGAGCGTGTCGAGCTGCAGCTTCCCCTCGAACCCCTGTCGTAACGTCTGGTTTTCTGGCTACAACGTCTGGAAAACCAGCCGTTAGCAAGGAGAAAACCGCAGGTCAGGGCACATGTCCCTTCTTAGGTAGTAAAGGCAGGCGGTCATGCGGGCCTTCACCCCGGCGGCGAGCACCCCAGGCCGCGCTTGACCCCCACTGCTTCCAGCACCACCTGAAGCCGGAGGTCCGTGCCGCTGCCGCCGTCCTGGCCAGGCCGGGTTTGACCGCTGGCCGGGGTCGGCTGATGCCACTGCGTCACTCATGGAAGTCTGAGGGCCCCGGACCCAGGCCTTGACGGCCTTTCCATGCCTACCGGCCCAGGGGGCTGGTGCCCGTGCCCTGCCGTTGTCGGTGCCGCGGACCTACGGCTGGTCCCGGAACGTGGTGGTTCCGGCCAGTGCTCCCCGGTGGTGCAGGTGAGCAACAAGGTGTTCGCCAGGTGGGTGGTGACGCCAACAACCACCTGGTGGGAGGGCAGGTTGCGGTACTCGGGGCGGGCCGGATCGGCAGGTGGCCCTACCCAGTACGGGCACCAGCCACTTAGTCGATGGCAACTGCCCAGGCCGGACCGTCCACGGTCCGGCCGGTGCGGCGACGGGCCGACGGCCGGGCCGGCCACGGCCCTGACGGCGGATCCGGCGGCGCAGGGCAGGCGGCAGGGGCTGGTCCAGCGCAGCCCTTGGCGCTGGCCACGGGTGCGGGGGCGGAGCACGCCGCGCCCAGCCGTCGTTGTTGCTGCTGTCCGCAACGACCTGCAGTTGCCGCCGGTTCCCGGACCCGCTCCGAGGGAGGGTCAGGAGTCTCCCGAGTACGAAGATCAGCGTGCAGGGGGTGTTCTGGCCCCCAGGCGGGGGCCAGAACGGTTCAGCTGGTGCTACCGCCGCCGCGCGCGGATCGGAACGCTCAGTAGCCGATGGGGCGAGAGTGGTCAGTTCTCCGGGACGTGGACGGGCTCCCTGTGCGGGTGCGGGGGCTTCTCCTCGACCGGGCGGTATCGGGGACCTCGCTCGGAGAAGAACAACGGCACGTCAACCCCTGCCGCGGCGAGGCCCTCTCGCCAGTTGAACGGGAAGATCGGCGTGCGGGCCCTGATCCTGCCGTTCGGGAAGAGGGAGGCGATCCGGCAGACCGGGCAGTTGTCCGGGCTGCACTTCCAGCCGCAGGACGCGTCCTGCCTGACGGGGGTGGTGCCCCGCTCGCCGAGGATCATCACCCTCGGTGATCCGCAACGGTGGCAGTCCCGGAACTGGAAGCCGATCTCTCCGGGGTGGACCACGTTCGGCCAGGAGCGTTCGTGGTGATCGTAGTACTGCTGCCGGAACAGGCTCTGGGCCCAGTTCTGGGTGTCGGGGTCTCCGAAGCGCAGGTCTGCGCTCAGAACACTTGATGTCATGGTGCGGGCAACTGCGGTTGGGTCAAAGGGGTTGCGGAGCTTGGGCCGATCGGGTGCCGCCGCTGGGCCACACGAGTGGCCGGACCGCCCGATACGGGATCCGGGGCCGGCGAACTCTCCGATGATGCAGACGCTGCAACGCCATCGCCGGGCCCAGGATGCCCGCTCAACCGCGTGCAACCGCGACGGAGGAATCGTTGACCACCGGTTTCCTGGACGACCGGGGGCCGCAACGCTCCCGCCTTCCTGTCGCGCCCGCCGAGAGCACCGTTCGACTCCGGCGTCCCGGGGCGCCGGAGTCCCCCGACCTCCCTCCCTCCCCCAGGCCGTCCCGATCCGAGCCCCGGCCAGCCCAGGTCCCGCGCGACAAGAGACTGTCCGTACTGGAACTTGTCTGCGAGGACTGCCCCGGTGCGCCGATCGTTGAGGTCTACAAGGTCCTCTCCACCGCCGGCTCGCTGGCCGAGGCCCGGACCGACCGCTGCCTTCGGTGCCAGGAACGACCGCTCCCAGTGCCCCATCCCGCCGACCACCTCTGCCGGATCTGCCGGATCGAGTGCGTAGCCTGTCGGGCCCCGGTCGGCAGCAGCTCCCCGACGAAGGTCGGCGGCACCGAGCGGATCCGTGGTGGGCTCTGCCGCAGGTGCCGCGGGCAGTGCCGCACCTGCGAAGCACACACGGAGCAGCTGATCTGCGCGAAGTGCCTCACCAGTGCCCACCCCGATCCGCTCACGCTCGTCTTGCTCTCCTTCCCGAACGTCCTGATGAGCCTGTGCGGCGGACGGCTCCACGCGAACGTCGTCGCGGTCGTGCGAGCCGAGCTCTCCCGTGTCCACGCTCGACGCCTCGTCGACCGGATCGGAGTGCGCTGGTGGCGGACCTGGGCCCACCTGCGCCTGGGCTACGCCGACGACGATGACCGTACTCCCGACGAGTGTGCCTACCACCTGGTGGCACCCGGTGACTGCCCGCACCCGGACTGTGAGGACGGGTGGCTCGTCGAGGCGGACCGGGTGTGTCGGGAGTGCACCGCCCACCCTGCGGACACTGACCGGCCGGAGCGGCCGATCAGGGAGGTGCTCTCGGATGCCGGCACCGACGGCAACCGCGCTGACCCCCGGCGGGTGAGCGCGGAGGCTTCGGCGATCCGCCGGGAGTTGAGGCGCCGCAACGGCAGCTCCCGCAGCGACCGCGCACCGCGGCGCCGCCGGCCTTCGCGGGCTCCGGAGTTGCGTCCCAGACCGGATGGAGTACGGGAGGATCCGGCAGTGTGGCCGCCCGCCGAGCCCGAGGGCGAGGACAGCCCCGTGCTCAAGGCCCGCCAGGAGCAGCGTTCCGCGATCCACGAGGACGCTCTCCGGCGGGCGCGTCAGGAGAAGCTGGCCCGTGCCCGCCGGTCGGGGACGTCCGGATCCGGGTGACCGGGTCTTCGGGTCGGCCGGCTTCCTCGGGTCGGCGGCGGGCGGCGTTCGCCGGGGTGGCACGTTCGGCACGGGCACGACGGACGGCCAGGGCCTGACTGGTGGCGGTCGTGGCGGCCCGCTTCCGGACGGAGGCCTGGTCCTCTTGGTAGGCGAGGGCGTCGGCGAAGGCGGACTCGGGTTCCCGCCGATTCCTCAGGGCCTGGTCCTGGCGTTCGACAGCGGCGGTGATGGCGGGGTCGATGAGTATGGTCGGCCTGGCCCTACGGAGTGCGGCCAGCGCCTGTCGGTAGCCGGCTGACGCTGTCTCACGGGACTTCGTCGGGGCCGGTTCGGGCGGCGGGGCGACGGGAATGGGCACCGGGGCGGCAGAGGCTCGTGCAGCAGCGCGCGCACTGGGCGGGAGCACGTGGATGCTGCGGACGGTCTCGGCTCCGAGCTTCGTGTTGATCCGGGCGACGAGCTGTCGTGAGAGCAGGCGCAGCTGGGTGGCGTAGGCGGGGGAGGCGGGCTGGAGGTCGAGACGGCCGGTGGCCGGGTCGTAGTGGGTGGCGGTGACGTCGCCGGCGAGGTCGGGGACGATCGCGGGCCACTGGCCGAGGACGGTTCCGGTGTCCGCGGGCAGCTCGAAGTGGGCCTCGGTGGCCAGGGCGGTGAAGACGGCTGAGAGGCCGACGGGTTCCCGTCCGTCCCGCGCGACGGCACGGCGCGGCGGCCGAAGGGGCATGCGTCGCGTCGGGCCGGTGGCGAGGCGCCCCCGTGCTGCGGCCCGGGCCGCTTTCAGCGCGGCGTGGGCGAAGTCGCTGGTCACCTGGTCCTCCACCATCGGTCCGGGCCGCGCGTGCGGCAGCTTCGGCAAGCCGCTACCGGGTCTCGGCCGGGGAGGTGTGCTCCTGTCGTGGCCGAGTTCGCTCTTGGTCATATTGACCAACGACCGACCTGCTCCGGTGGCGACGCGCAGATGCTCGGCTTCGGTGGGCGCGCGGGCACCGGTGGTCCGTGCCCCGGCGGAGCGGGGAGGGGATGCCAAACGACGCTGGGGCGGCTGGCGGTTGCCGACGCGGCGACGGCCGGGCCTCCCCGGTCGGGTGCCCGGTTTTGGCGCGCTGGGTCAGGGACCGGCGATCACCCAGGTGATGAACACCGAGCCCATGCCCTCGTGCACCCGGTACACGACGCTGATGCGGTCGCCGGAGTCGGCGGCCGGGTCGGTGCGGGCGGTGTAGTCGTCGACCTCGGGGTCGGTGCCGCCGGGCACGGGGATGCCGAGCCGGGGGTGGATGGCGAGGCGTTCGACGAGCTTCTCGACCGCGTCCAGCTCGCCAGGGCGCAGCGTGCCGAGGGCGGCTTCGGCGGCGTCGGAGAGGAAGACGTGCAGCGGGGCCGGCTGTTCGGGCTGGTCGGTCACCGGTCGCCGCCGGCGGCGCGGAGCCGGGCGAAGGCCTCGGCGGCCGGGGTCCACTGCTGGCCGCCGATGGGCGCGGCGAGGGAGGCCATGGCCTGCTCGTCGGTGCGCAGGAGCAGGCGGTGGCGGTAGGTGGCGATGACGTCGGCGACGGCGGCGAGGTCGCCGATCGGGGAGGCGTCGAGGGCGGCGGCGAGGTTCTGCTCGAACAGGTCGCGGTCGCCGGGCAGGCCGTAGCGGGACAGCGCGGTTCGCAGCTCGTGCAGGGTGGCCGGCCGGGGCGCGGCCGCGTCCTGGTGGTCGGGCTGGGTGGTCACCTGGGCCTCCTCGATGGTGGCGGTCGCCGTGGTGGCGGGTCGCATGGTCGACGGTAGCGGTCGGTGGGCGGGTGGAGGAGCGGCACCGGGGAGGATTGTCGCCGGGTGGGGCGGCGTTGCCGACGCGGTGGGCTTGTCGAGGCGCTCGGGTGGGTGCTTACCGTCGGGTGGTCCTCGTCCGGCACGGCTGGCAGGCGTGGACGCCGGCGTTGCCGTATCGGCGGATGGGTGATCCGCAGCCGGCGCACGGGCCGATCTGCCAGGGCTCGCAGCCGTGGGCGAGGCCGGCTTCGCGGCGCTGGGTCTCGGTGGCGTCGAGTCGGCGGTCCTGCCGGGGCACCGTGAACAGCCGCTTGGGGACCTCGTCGAAAATGTGCAGGCCGGCTCCGGCGGCGTTGCCGCGTCGGGAATCCGGCCTGCGCCCGCCCCGGTCGTTGCCGCGGGCGCCAACTGCGGCGCGGGGCTGCAGAATCACCCGGCGGTCGCCGGGGTCTCGCTCGCGCTCCGTCAACTTCCGCTCTTCCCAGTGGGGGTGGTGCTGCGTCCGGTGGAGCGCCATCAGGGCGGATCGTTGGGTGCGAGGCGCTGCCCGGGCGTCCGCACCGTTTCCTGGCCCGATAGGCGACCGCGGCCTGGAGGGGGTGTGCGGTGGGACTGCCTTCCGCGGTCTTTGGTACGCATTCGAACCTTCATCTCGCGGGCTGTGCGTGATCTATCGTTACGATCCATTACCGTGCGTATCGGGATGGAGGGACCGAGGTGGGGAAGCGGCAACGGCGTCGGAAGCGGGAGCAGCAGCGGGAAATCGCCGATGCCGCGGCATCGGTGCTGTTGTTCCCCGACGACGCGGACCCGTTGATCCGGGTGGAGATCGACGCGGATACCCCCGCTGGTCTGCGCGACGTGTGCGCCCGGTACTGGCAGATCGCGACGGAGCCGGAGCCGGCATGGCGGTACCGGGTCGCCGAGCTCGGCGACGAGCAGTGGGTGATTCACTCGGTGCCGGCAAAGTCTCGGGCGTTCCTTCTTGCCGCTCCGTGTCAAGGGTGCGAAGAACCGCTGCCGGTTCGGAATCGAAGCGCCGTCAGCCAGATCGCCTCACTTCCGCGCCTTGCCAGCGGGCAGCTCGGTTGGAAGGCGAAGCAGTACTGTGCGGCGTGCCGGGAACAGGGACTGCACCGTGTCCCCTCGACCGCGGTGCCCCGGCGCAACGCCGTTCCCTGGCCTCGGTCCGGGTGGTCTGCCCCCGAACCTTCGCCGAGTACGGCCCCGGCCGGGTCGGGCAATCCCGTTGCCGCGGCGGCGGCGAAGGTCGCCGCTGAGCATGAGGCGAGGGAGGCTTCACGGGTTGAGGCCCAGGTCCGGTCGTTGTGGGAGCAGCAGGTCGCCCGCAAGGCCCCGGAGACGGCGGTTCACGCCCTGACGCAGCGCGGGCTCGTGCTGGCCGAGGCGATGGTGTGCCTACTTGAGGGCGGTGCGAAGGCCCTTCCCCCTGCGGCTGGCTCTCCGTGGGGCTGGACCGGCCAACCGGAGAAGGACATCGAGGAGCTGGTCGCGATGTACGCGTGCGGCTTCCTCGCTCTCGATGTCGCCTCGATGGGAGCTGCTGCTTTCCAGGACGGCCGGATCGACGCGCTCGCCGGGTCCTACGCACCGGGCCTGGTGACCTACCGGCTGACCCAGTCGGCCAGCGAGGCTCGTGCGATGCTCGGGGACTCCGAGGAGTTCGACCTCCAGTCGAGGTCGGTCTGCAAGGAGATCGTCGACCAGGCCCTCGGTGTCCAGGCGTACAGCGTGCTCGGCTACCTGGACGACCTCATCACCAGGGAGTACCAGTACCCGCCGCTTCCTGCGGCCCGGCACGGGGAAGCCCACGCGGCCGCCTTGGGCGCCCTCCGCGCTGGATGGCACCGCGACCAGGTCAACTGCGTCGCGTGGCGGGCTGCCGCCAGCGCTGCAGCATGGAAGGAACGCAACGCCCACATCAGTGAGAGCGCCGCTTCCTCGGCGACGATCACGACCTTCGTCAGGTACGTGACCTCCGATCTCGAACGCGGCTTCCAGCCGAAGCACTACACCCCGCGCCCCCGTACCCCGATGCCGTTGGCCACCGCGGCCGCTCTCGGCCTTGCCGAGCGGTTCAGCGTGTCCGGGTTCCCCCTGATCGACGAATAGCGGGTCGAGCCGGCCGCCGGGATCGGCTTGTCGGTCTCGTCCAGTTCGCCGGGCGCAGCTGGATGAGGGCGTGTTCGGCGTGGTGCAGGAGAGGAAGGCGCGCAGCGGGCCCGGTTGCCGCTGTCGGCGAGGTCACCGATCGGGGAAGGAACGGGGCCACACGGGCAGCGCGAGCCGGCGCACCACGACGAGCTCCAGGCATGGGGCGACGTAGTAGCGGAGCACACCGCTGGCCAGGCATCCCGCACCACCTCGGCCGGGCAACGGGGCCGGCCCTCGGGCGCAGCGGCGGCGGTCCCGCGGGCGCCGGGCCCCGGCTAGACGGCGATCACGGTCTGGATGCCGCCGACCATGGCCCGGCGCGCCTTGGGCAGCGCTTCCAGGGCGTGGGTCGGGCCGACGACGAGGTCGACCACGGCGATCCCGTAGTGCGCGGAGAGCCGGTCCAGGTCGGCCACCGTCCAGGTGCTGCGGCCGGCGGTCTTCCGGCTGACCTGGGCCTGGCTGAGCGCGAGCCCGCGAGCCAGGTCGCTCTGCAACTCGCCCGTGGCGCGAAGCAGCGCGGTGACCGTGGCCCGGAGCAGGTCCTCTGTCGACGTGCCCATATACGCCTCCCGCATGGGATATGTGTGACGTGTATAACGACTGGTCAGAGCGTCGGTGACGGGCAGAACAGGCCTGGCCTGGAAGAGTCAGAGGTGCGGGCCGATGAGCAGCACGGTGACCGCACCGTCCTGGCCGTGGCGGTCCTGGCCGTCGCCGTCGGCTGCTCCCCAGGTCCAGTAGATCCGCCAGGCGTCGGTGCCCCGGTTGACGTAGGACGTCCAGGCGGCGGTGCGCTCGTGGCCGGGCAGGCAGGTGTAGCGGTGGCTGCACAGTCCGGGGTGGCGGGGGTCGGCGGCGAGGTGGTCGAGGGCGCGGCGGACCCGGCGCAGGCGGCTGGGGTCGGCGCGGCGTCCGCGTTCGAGGCGGTGCAGGACGCGGGTGGCGGCGGGGGTGTAGTGGAGGGTGGGCACCGGGGTCTCCTTCGTCGGGGAACGCGAGAGGGCCCGCCCCCTGGGTGAGGGGGCGGGCCCTTGGTGGATCCGGAGCGGGTGGTGCGGGGTCAGACACCCCATGACGTTTGAGGTCAAGCGGCATGGGGTTGTGCGTGGTGCGACCAGGCGGCCGCTTCGTCGTAGCAGGTGCGGGTCTTGAGGCATCCGTGGAGGATGCCGACGAGCCGGTTGCCGACTTGGCGGAGGGCGGGGTTGTAGCCGGCTTCGCGGGCGCGTTGCTTGTCGTAGTAGCGGCGGGCGCCGGGTGAGGCGCGCAGGGCGGAGAACGCCTGGCGCTGGAGGGCGTCACCGAGGCGGTTGTTGCGCACGTAGCGGGCCTGGACGGTGTGGCTCTTGCCGGAGGCCCGGGTGACCGGGCTGGCCCCGGCGTAGTTCTTGCGGGCCTTGGCCGAGCTGTAGCGGGTGGAGTCGTCCCCGAACTCGGCTAGCACCCGGGCGCCGGTGATCTCTCCGATGCCGGGCATGGAGAGGTAGATCTCAGCGTCCGGGTGCGCGAGAAAATGCGTCTTCACCTGCTTTTCCATCGCCGCTATCTGCTCGTTCAGCGCGAGCATGAGACGGGCGTGGGCGGTGGTGGCGGCCGCGTATGCGGCGGTCACCGGTTCGGGCAGCTCCAGGTGCTGCTCGCGCAGTGCGGCCTGGATCGCCCCGGCCTTCTGGTCCCGGTCGCGGCGGCGGGCGCGGGCGAGGACCGTGCTGATCTGGGTTCGGGTCAGCTTCGCCGCTTCCTGCGGTGTGGGTGCCTTGATCAGCAGTTCCAGTGCGTCGGTGCTGGTCAGGCCCAGACTCGCGTAGGCGGCCAGGGCGCCGGGGAAGTACTCGCGCAGGGTGCTGCGAAGTCGCTGGAAGGTGCGGGTGCGTTCCCAGATCAGGGTCTGGTGGGCCCGGGCGACGACCTTGACGGCCTGGGCCTGGTCACTGTCCCCGGCGATCGGCCGCAGCTGGTCGCGGTCGATGCGGACCATGTCGGCCAGCGCGTGGGCGTCCCCTTTGTCGCTCTTGGCGCCGGAGGTGCCGTAGCGCTCCTTGAAGCGGGCGACCTGCCGGGGGTTGATCGCGTAGACCTGGTAGCCGGCGGCGAGCAGGGCCTGTACCCACGTGCCGCGGTCCGTCTCGATCCCGACGACGACGTCGGCCGGATCGGGCTCCTCGCCCGCGTGCTTGGCCACGAGCTCGTGGAGCCTGGCAATGCCTTCCGCGCCCTCGGGCAGCCTCGCGGTCGCGAGTCTGCGGCCGGTGGTGTCCTGGACCTCGACGTCGTGGTGGTCCTCGGCCCAGTCGTCGCCGATCAGCAGCAACTCTTCCTCCCCATTGAGTACTTCCTGGTCGTGCAGCCTGCGGAAGACACGGCACGCGGCCTAATGGATCCAGTGCTCACGCCCTGTAGGGCGGGCACGCCACCCCATCAGCGGTCATGGCCTTCCGGCCGACCAGCAGGGGCACGGTCTGACCCCAGAACTCGTGATGGTTCCGGCGATAGAAGTGCTCACCTGCTGGCGGCTACGGCACCGAGTCTCTACGGCCCGGCAAGTCCCATTAGGCGGTGGCGGCCTTAGGGGGTTCGCCGGTGGCGAGGTAGTCGGCGGCGAGTTCGGCCAGGTCCCGGGCGAGGTCGTCCGCGGCGGCCCGGCCGGTGTCCGAGGAGGGAGTGTCGACCGTGTCGGCGGCGGCGATGGCGGTGTCGAGGTCGGCGGCGTGGCGGACCACGGCGTCGTAGATGCGGGCGGTGGTCATCAGCTCCAGCGGCACCTTGCCGGTGGCCCGCTGCATCCGTACGGTCTCGGCGACGTGGCGCAGCAGGGCGGTGACGTGGGTGGCGGGCATCATCAGCTCGCCGGTGTCGTGCCGGTAGAGGACGATGGGGAACCGTTCGTTGTGCCCGCTGTTCGTGTCCGTCGTGGGCTGCCGGTCATCCAAGATCCGCTCCGCCTGCGCGGGGAGGACGCGGCGCTGCTCGGCGGCGCGGGCACGGTCGGCTTCGGTGTCGGCCTGCTCGGAGGCGAACACCTCGGCCCGGGCCGCCTGGGCCGGGCGGGCGGCCAGTATCTGGGCTGCGGCCAGGACGCCGCCCGAAAAGCCTCCTAGGTTTGCTGTCGCATCAGGTTGGTACCGCCTCAGCGGCGGGCGGCAGCCCGCCGGCGGACAGTGTCCGGGAGGGTCGTGCTGCGCCAGGCGGCGAGTTGGGTGTATGCGGGTGAGATGTCGGCGCTGATGCCGACGCGTCCAAGGGCCTTGGCGGCCGCCGCGGTGGTGCCGGTGCCGCCAAAGGGATCCAGGACGATCCCAAGCGGCGGAGCGTAGCCGAGGATAAGGCGGCGGGGCAGGGACTCGGGCATCGCGGCGAAGTGCCGGGAGCCCTCCAGCTCGGCCGGCACCTTCAGCGGAGTGGTGGGCACGGTCCACACACTCGGCAGGCGTGCGTGCTCGGGGTCGTGCCAGTACTTGGATCCCCGGGTGAAGTGGAAAACGGTCTCGTGAGCGCGGACGACACGGTCGGCGACGGACTCGGGCATGGGGTTGGGTTTGTGCCAGATCAGCTCGGCCCGGTGTACGAGCCCGAGCCGGTCGACGCAGCCGATCGCGTACCGCCAGGGCATCCCGAACAGTGACTTGTTCGGCACGGTCGTGGTGACCTTGTGCCGCTTCGGAGCGTACTGGGTGCGCCCGCGCTTGCGGTCGTGCTCGGAGCGGACGCCGCAGGCACCGCCCTGGACAGCACCGCCGGGCGCCCCGTTGTACTTGTCGCCGAGCAGTACGAACATCGACCCGGACGGTTTGAGGACGCGGGCCCACTCCGCGGTGCACTCCCACATCGCCTCCAGGTACTCCTCCGGCGAGTCCTCGCAGCCGATCTGCCCGGCGAGGTCCTCGTCCTGGCCCCCGTAGGACCTCTGCGCGAAGTACGGCGGCGAGGTGACGATCAGGTCCACCGACGCATCCGGCAGCGGCAGCCTGCGGGCGTCGGCCAGCACCAGGTGCGCGTCCGCCATCGCGGGCAGCGCCCGCCGGCGCCCGGCCTTGCGCGCCCGGTAGGCACGGGCCCGGCACGCGTCGTTGCAGTACTGCGCCGGACGTCCCCGTCCCCGCGTCGCCTCAGTCGTCCTGCCGAGGGGTGCGCCGCACCCCTCGCAGGCCGGTTCCGCTGCTGCTGTCCCCACGTCCCACATCCTCCTCAAAAACGTGATGGCAACAAGCCGTCTAACCATCACGAAAATACCCGACGGAGCAAGCTTTCGTGACTTGTTCTCGGTTTGTTTCCATCACGAAATAGCCATTCAGGGCGCGCGATGGCGGGCATCATCAGCTCGCCGATGTCATACCGGTACAGGACGGCGGGGAAGCGCTCGTCGTGCCCGCTGTTCGCGTCCATCGGGGGTCCCTACTTCCAGGTGCGGGTCGTAGTGGTGGGGTCGTGTCACACGGCGGCGCCGCGTACAGGCCCGGCCGGCGGCGTGCGGCTTAGCGCGGACCAGGACGGTGCGGCCGCTCGTCAGCCCGGGTTCGGGACCTGGCACAGCAAGTCCTGCTCAAGCAGGGCGTCCAGCTCGGCTCGGACGGCCTCGATGGGCAGACGCCCGCCGATCGCTTCGACGACTTCGGGTGCGCTTGTCGAGCCGTTGGCCTCGATCAGGTTGAGAGCGGTGAGGTAGAGGCCGACGTCCCGCAAGACGAGCGTGCGGCCCTCGGGGTGGGCGCTCGGATCACCCGGCATGAGGCGGGCCAGCGCCGGACGCAGTGGTGAGGCGAGCCGGACTTCCTTGGGGCGGAAGGCCGGATGGTAGACCGCGTAGTCTGCCCAAATCCCGGTTTGGCTCCACTTTTCCATGGTCATCGGTTCCGGATCATAGCCCATGCAAATACAGTCGAATCCGTATTCGACGATTGCCGCGCAAAGGTACGGCGGGTCGTTTATGACATTCGGCCCCGAGTGTCGCAGGACAGAGTGACCGCAGTTGCAGTCCGGGGAATTGTTGTCGAGACCCGGTGCTTCAGGATGCTCCACTGGTTCATCGGATCGCTGCACAGGCAGGCTGGCCTCCAGGTGGAGGACCGCACCGTCCAGGGCCTGGTCTGCTGTGAGACCGCCGAAGTCGAACCATTCGCCGTGCTTCCTACGGTCGGCGAAGTGCCGGTGGAGCTTGTTCTCGAGCTGTAGATCTTCCGTCTCGTGCTGCCAGATGACCGACAGGAGCAGTGGGGACATCGTACGAATTTGCAGCAACCTCCGCGATAAATTCTTTGTGATTCCGATTTTCACCAGCGTCGAGGCGCTGCTGCCGATCGCGTAGACGATCCGCTTTATTGATGGAGTCGTCTCCACAACGTCCTGCTCGTTCACACGCATCCACCTCGCTGCTGATCCGGCGTGGCCCGGTTGGGGCCGGCGAACGGGTTGGTCGCGGCCACCCTGCCGCCACCGCCACATGGTTGTCCCGGCTTTCCCCGAACGAGCGACGCTGCTGCGGATCACGCCGCGCCGCGCCGCTGCGGAGCCGGGCGGGCGGTGCGCAACGGGATCGCCCCGGCCCGGGAGACGCGGGCGACGGCGAGGGCAGCGCGGTGGCGTGCGAGGGACTGCCGGGCGTGGACGGCCTCGGCCGTGGCCTGTTCGTCGTCGACGGACGGGTGGTGGGCGCTCTCGGGTTTCCGCAGACGGTTGTTGTGCCGGCGCAGGGTGCATCCGGCGGCGCAGTTCCTGGTAGGCGTGGTGGTCGGCGAGCGGGGGCAGAGTCGGCTGCGCGACAGGTCGATCGTCGCGGCCGGGCAGGCCGGTTGTCGGGGTGCTGGTCGTGCTGCACCAGGGGGGCGGGTCCGACGCGGACGTCGATGGCCCGGACGGTGCCAGGGCGGAGCTGGGCGGCCCAGGCGGGTGAGTCGGCGACCACGCGCAGGCGGCGGGTGGTCGGGTTGTAGCCGGCGAGGTGCCAGTGGGCGATCGGCTCGGGTTCGCGCGGGCCGCGCCGCGGCCGTGGCCTGCCGGGTGATGCGCTGGGCGGGGGCGTTGCCGCCGGTGCGGGCGGCTTGGCGGGCGGCGCGGTGCGGGCCAGGTCGGCCCCGGTGTTGGTGGGGTGGGTCATTGGGCGCTCACCGCCTTGCGGACCGGACAGGCGACCGAGGTCAATGCGAGGGGACCAGATCCGACGAGGCCGGAATCCGGATGTTGCATCGCCGGTACGCTGCGCAGGTCATTGGACTCGACAGCAAGGTAGCGATCGTGCCTATCGACGGCTCTGCGAACCTGCCCATCGGCAGCCAGCGTGTTGAGAACGTGCAGTTCACCTGGGGTGTGCACTACAACCCGGCTCGACGCGGGCAGGTCGGCTGGGGCATCTCCGTCGAACTGCCCGCGGTCATCGAGATGGTGCACCTGGTCGCGCAGCGGAGCGTCTCCGTCGAGGAACTCCAAGGGCAGCTCCTTCGCCTCGCCGAGCAAATTCGCAACGCCTACGACGAGCCGATGCCCGGGATGGACGACGAGCCTGTCAACAGCGCGCCCTGGGGTTCCGACTGCCCAGTGGGGTGCGCAGTCTGCGCCGAGGCCAAGCCCGCCTTCGAGGCGCTGCGGGCTGACGCAGTTGCTCAACGGGAGCGTCTCAAGGTTCCTGACGAGTACCCGTACGCTGCTGGACGGCGCGCATTGCATCGTTCCGTCTGTAAGGAAGCCCAACATGCAGGTTCCCTGGCCGACCTCGGGGGCTGGGACCCAGTGGGGCGTGACACACGGCTGCTGCGGGACTTCGCTCACCACGGCTACCAGGGTTCCAACATGCGGGTGCTTACCATCGAGGAAGCCGCCGCGTGGATCCGGGAGCACACCGGACCTCGGGGCGGGGAACAGTACCGGCTGTGCAAGATGTGCAGTCCCAAGGTCCCGTAGCGGCCGAGCTGTTCGGGCCCGGTGGGCGGGGGCGCTTCCGTCGCTGTGAGCAGCTCGGCGGGCCGCGCGCGAGGCGGTGCGGGCCAGGCCGGCTCCGGTGGTTGCGGCCATCAGCGACTCCCGAGGAGTTCGCGCTCGCGGCGGCGGGCGGCCAGTATCTGGGCTGCGGCCAGGCCGCCGCCCGACAAGCCTCCTATCAGGTGGCATGACAGTGTCGGACTTGGGCACGGGGGTGATCAGTTCGATGGAACTGCCTCGGCGGCCGCGGTTGGCACCGCATCATCGGAGGTCTTCAGCTCACCCTTCTTCGTCGTGTCGTAGAGCGCTGGTACATCAAGGGATAGCAGGTTGAATGGCACGGTCTGCCAAGGGGGAAGGTCATCGTGGTCAGTCCGTACAGCCCGGAGGGACGGCGGCAGCAACTGCTCGGGCACTACATGCGGGCCGTGGCCGCACGGCTGGTAGGTGCCACCACTGACGAGACACAGGCGGTCATCGTCGGTAGGGCTGCTGACCTGATCGTCTCCTCAACCGACGCTGAGCTTCCCGTGGTAACTGTCCGGTTGACTCCGTCGGGGCGGGACAGTGAGGCGGTGCGATCGGCGATGGCGGTCCTGCAGGCCGACGGCTATGCCATCGCCCGCAGGGTCGGCGCCACTCTTCAGTGGGGTCCTGACGAGGTGGTAGCGCGTGCCCCGGAGCACATACGGGGATGGCGCTATCTCAACGGTTCCTCCCGAAACAAGGGAGTGGTCGTCAGCGCGGCCGTCGACTGGGCGGTGAACGTTGCGAAGGGATTGCGCCGGTTCGTTCTCGCACCCCTTCCTCCGGTGGCCGAGGAGCCGGCCTCCGCCCTCGATCAGCAGGCTTCCGCTCCGTTCACGTTCGCCATCCCCGTTGCCACTGGTCGGGCCGCAGCGGTTCACGAGGCTGAGGTCGCACGGATCGCCATGCGTCGGGAGTTCTTGGCGACCGTGGCCGCCCGCGTGAACGGCGGCACCATGACGAGCCCCCAGTCCGTCACCGTCTGGGTGCCGAACGGCTTCGCCATGCACGTGAACGCCTACAACGGCACCACCGGGAAGCCGAGCGTGTCGGCCTACCTGGCACGCGACGGCAGGCCGACGGCGCCACAGTTGGAAGTGATGGCGGCACTGCGCAAGGACGTGCAGTCCGCGGCCGAGCTCATCGGCACCGAGCTGTCGTGGAATCCGGAGCGCCAGTTCAGCGTGTGGGCCCACTGCCCCGTCCCCGCCGTTGCCAGGTACCCGGACGGCTCGGAGGCCGTGGCCGACGACGCCATCGACTGGGCCGTCCGTACAGTGGAAGGCATCCAGCGTCACCTCCTCGGTCCGATCGAGGCGGGAACCCTCGGATACCCCCGCCCTCCGAGTCCCGGGTCACGCCCGACCCTGCACGGGGAACCCGGCGGTCCTTCTCCAACGGTCCCGGCGCAGCTGCCGACGCCCCCTGAGGCTCCGCCGGCGGGCCGGTACGGGCCTGCAGCCGTCCTGCTGGGCGCTGGTGACTACCGGGCGAAAACCACCGCGTTGGAGTACGCCCAGACCGGGCGTTCCCGACGCCGCCGCGCCGCCGTTGTCCTGCGCCCGGTCCGCTCACCTGTCGCGCGTGCGCTGGTCGTCGCCCGGTCCGAGCACTCCTGCGAGAACCCGGCCTGCCTCAGCCCGGGATTCCGGGCGATGACCGACGACGGGGATCCGATTGTGGAAGTCGACCACATCACCGGACTGGCCGACGGTGGAGAGGACCACCCCGCCAACATGATCGCCCTGTGCCCCAACTGCCATGCCTTGAAGACCCGGGGGCAAGGCCGGGACGCCATGCAGGAATCGCTTCGGCAGGTCGCCCGTGCCCGGCACGCCGAGGCCATGGAGGGACGCCTCGGCATCGTGCAAGCGAGTCCGTAGCAACCGATGCCCGGGCGCCTTTGGGCCGGCGACCTCCCCCCTCGCGGTCTGGCGGGCGGCCGCGTCCTCGCGCATCCGGCGGCGCAGCTCCTGGTAGGTGCCGTGGTCGGCGAGCAGGGGCCGGGCCGGCGTGGAGGGCCGGTCATCGTGCCGGGCCGACTGGTGGTCGTGGTCCTGGTCGTCCTGCGCGACGGGGGCGGGGCCGACGCGGACGTCGATGGCCCGGACGGTACCGGGGCGCAGTTGGTCGAGCGCGGTGAGGATGCGGCGGGTCTGGAAGCGGAGTTGGGCCGCCCAGGCCGGGGAGTCGGCGGTGATGCGCAGGCAGCGGGTGGTGGGGTCGTATCCGGCGAGGTGCCAGTGGGCGGCGGCGTCTGGGCCCACGATCGAGGGCCAGCGGTCGCGCAGTCCTCCGCCGGCGGTGCCCAGGGTCCAGCCGTGGGCGGCGACCAGGGCGAGGAACACGTCCGCAATCGGCTGCGGCTCCCGGGCCTCGCGGCTGTGCCGGTCGGCGCGGCGAGGGCTGGAGGCGGGGCGCTTCGCCGGGGTGTCACCGCATCTGGCTGCGGCTTTGCGAGCGGCTCGCAGGGCGGTGCGGGCCAGGTCGGCCCCTCCGTTGACGGGCTGGCTCATCAGGCACTCACCACCCAGTCGGCGCCCTCGGAGCTCCAGGAGTTCATGAACTCCCAGTCCTGCTCGGTGAGCTCGTTGGCCGGCCGGGCCGGACGGACGTGCTCGCGCACCCGGCGGTACACCTCGTCCGCCGAGATCCGGTCGAAGGCGTACAGGCACCACTGTCGGTAGGAGGAGCCGAAGAGACCCAGGTCAGAGGCCAGATCGTCCCAGCGGTCGACGGGCCGCCAGGACGGCAGCCGGCTGCCCTCGGCGCGCTTCGCAGGGGCGTCCAGGAGACCGTCGGCCAGGTAGTACAGCTCGCCGACCTTCACCACGAGACGGTGCTCCACCAGCGGGGCCAGGCGGGCGTGGACGGTTGCGCGGTGCCGACGGGTGCTGGCCGCGAGCTCCACGGCGGTCTGCCCGTCCCTGAGCGCGAGCGCGGCAACCATCTCGGCGGCGGTCTTGCCCAAGCCGCGTGCGCGGAAGGCGTCTCGGGCCATCAGGTCGGAGAGGAGCCGAAAGTCCAGCTCAGCGGGGGAACCGGACGGGGGAGGAGCCGTCGTGGTGGGGGTGTGTCGCCGGTTGACCCCATCCAGGTACCCGGGGGCCTCGTGCCCTACCTGGCGGTTGGGGTCAACCGGCGACACAACGTCAGCCGACCGCTTGCGGGGCTTGCCCAGCACCCACTTCGAGGACTTCCCGGCACCCCCCTTCTCGGCACGCCACAGCCACCCGGCTTCCTCCAGCCGCAGGTCCGAGCGTTTCACCGTCGATTCCCCGACCCCGATACCCAGCGCCAGCTGACGCTGCGACACCTCATGGTCGAACCCGCCGGCCCGTTCGCACAGCTCCAGCCGGTGCAGAAGGTTCGCCCGGTCCGTCTGCCCGGCCTGCCTGTCCCAGGGGAACGTCTCTACCATGATCCGACGCTCCGCCAGGGCAGCCATCGCATCCCGCCGTTCCCGAATCGGCGCGGACTCACCCGTCACACGAACCGCACGCCGCCACACCCCGTCCAGGTACTTCGCGGCGTGGTCGTAGCCCTTCGCCCGGGACAGGTCCCGCAGCAGGGCACCACCGGGCGCGGGAGAGGCCAGCAGGATATCCCGCAGCGCCAGCAGGTCGGCCCCGGCACGGGCGAAGGAGAAGGCGATCGCACTGGTGACCCGGTGCGTGTCCCGACCAGCACCAGAGCCGCCGTCAGATCCACCTTCCCGGTACCGATCCATCCCCGCGCCCTCGACCACCAACGCCCGCATCCGAGCGGACAGGTCCGAAGGGATCTTGGACTGCCACCCCGCGGACCGCTGGCCGGGAACGGCCGGCGCGGCCGGAACTGCACCCGGGCGGCCGTCCACGGCACCCCCGACACCCTCACCCGAACGTGTGATGTGTGCCACACTCGTATCGAAGTGTGCTGCACTTCCGACAACCGGTCCGCTAACTGGTCTCCCGACAGAACCCAAGGCAGGGGCGGGCAGGAGAGTTCTCCTCCGGCCTCCAGGGACCTCGCGCGAACTGAAACCCGAGGCGACGCCGCTCGTGGTGGGGACACGGTGGGACTGGAAAGGGCCTGTGAGCTGCGGCAAAATGGAAAAGCTCCCTACGGACGTGTAGGGGACACCACGGCGTCCCCTGAGGGGTGCCGACAAGAAGCACCCCATGCGGGTGTGGACAGAAGCCCCCTCGCGGGGGCGAAAACCGATCGGCGACCTCCAGTTCTCCCGGGACCTGTGTTGCGGGTTGGGTGCAGCCGAGGCCCCTGGAAAGGCCCCGACTGCGGAAATGCGGTTGGCCCTTGGAAAGGGGCCGGTCGTGCAAGACGGCCTCTGCCAGGAGGCCGGGTGGTGCGTCCCCTCTCGGGGGGTCGTGCGACGTGCGTCCCTTTCGGGGGTCGTGCTCGGTTCTGGTGAACCAGGTAGTACCGCTGGTGGTCGGGTGGAAAGTCCGATCTCCAGCAAGCCCCGCTCAACGGTTGGAAGCCAGCGAGCGAGGTGGAGCAGGCGGCCGCGGTGATCTGGGGTGGAAAGTCCCAGGGAGCGGCTGGCGGAGCTGGGCCTCTTGCAAGGTCAGGCGCCGCAGACGAGGGCTAGGTCACGGAACACCCCCACCTTGGGGGCCGCCGTGGCCGGCCACACACACGACGACGGCACCCCGCCGGAGCGAGACCCGGGACTTCCCGGTCGACTCCACGGCGGGGTGCCGCGCGTATGAGGGGGCGCCACTACGGGTACCCTTCATCACGTCACCACCTTCCGCGTGGTTGACCAGGACGGGCCCCCGGCCAGGGGCGCCGATCCACCTTGATGCCGTCCGGGCTTGTCCAAGGCCCGGACGGCAAAGCTTTTTGATCACTGCATGGCAAAGCTTACCCCTGTGGATAACGCTGAGCGTAGCCGCCAGCACGCCGTGTCGATCTGACGGGACAACGGCCAGACGGTCCGACAAATCCCAGCTCACTTGGACTCCCGCAGGATCGTGAGGGCGCCCTCGACTGAGATCTCGCCGTTGTCCTTCGCATCCGTCCAACGCTGAAGCGTCTCGGCAACAGCACGCAGAACCTCGTCCGGCAAGCCGGCCTCGCGCAGAGCGTCGGCGGCCTCCTCCAGCTCCGGCGCCCACCTCCACGCCCGCGCCGCCGTTTTGGCGATGTAGTCGGTCTCGGTCAGGTAGCTGCCGACCCGCTTGCCCGCCACGTCCAGCAGCGCCTGGCCGACGCCGTGGTGCTCCGCTAGGCCGTACGAGAGAGCGGCGAGCACCCTGGAGGCCTTCTGGTAGGCGGTGTAGGAGATCTTCAACGCGGACGCCTGGCCGATCTCCTCGCCGAGCACCGGTGTCGACACCGCAGTTCCGGTGAACAGTGCCGCCATCAGAGTGGTGGCATCGGACGGTCCAGACAGGAACAACTTGGTCTGCTTGCCGCTGATTGGCGGGGATCCGATCACCGAGCCGTCGACCACAGCCCGGGCGCTGCGACCCACCAGGTTGGCGATCCGCTGCGACCGTTCCGGGCTGATCGCGTTCCCCTCGACGTAGACGCCGGTGAACCCGCGCTCGGCGACGTCGCGGGCGACGTCCTCGGCAGCCGCCGGCGGGCACAGGCTCAGCACGACCTCGGCCATTTCGAGCAGCTCGGCCAGCTCGGCCACCGGCTCCAGCCCGACCTGCGTGGCCCGCCGCACGGTCGCGGCGCTACGCCCGGACGCGCACCACAGCACCCGGGCACCCGTCGATGCCGCGCAGGCCGCGACGGCCGCGCCCATGCTGCCCGGGTGCAGCACCGCGAGAACGGGCTGAGCCGTCGTCACCGCGCACCTCCCGCGATGTGGGCGAGGGCCTCGACGGCGTCCTGCGCGATGGAGTCGGGCTTGGCGCCGTCCGGCCCCGGCCACTTCCTGCCGTGCGAGATCCAGATGGTGCGCAGTCCGGCGTTCCGGCCGCCGACGACGTCAAGGTCGGCGTTGTCGCCGATCATCCACCCGCCCTGCCCGAGGTGCCGACCGACGCTGGCGGCTGCGGCCTCGAAGATCCCGAGCTCCGGTTTCCGGACGCCGATCGCTCCGGAGATGCAGGCGGCGTCGACCACGTCGGTGATGCCGGAGGCGCTGAGCTTGGCGCTCTGGATCCGGGCGCCGCCGTTGGTGACGACGACAACCTGGTGGCCAGCCTCCCGTACGGCGGTCAGGGCGTCGGTCACGCCGGGGAACGGCTGTACCGACGAGGCGAGCTCCGGCTCATACCGTGACCAGAGCTCGTTGGCCGACTCCGGGAGGCCGAGCTCGGTGCACAGGCCCTCGATCACGTCCAGGTCTGCCCGGATTCGCATCGCCTCGAGCATCCGCTGCTCGGCCTTCGGGCCCAGGCCATGGCCCGAGCAGTAGTCGGCCACCCAGGTCGTCACGGCGGCGAGCCGGTCGACCAGCGTGTCGTCGAAGTCGATCAGCACCAGGTCGCCGTCGGCGCGCGGTGCGGTGAGTGCCTGGCGGATCTGCGCGGCGGCGGCCTCGTGCCCGACCTCGTCGGTGCGGATGGTCAGGTCGAAGCTGAAGTCGGGGTTGGCGTCGAGGTCGGCCCGGGTCGCGTCCCATGCGGCCAGCCGTGCCGGAGTGTCCGCATCGGCCCGGCCGGTCGATCGCGACTCGGTGATCTCCCGAGGACACCACAGTAGGACGGTCAGCCACTGGGCGGGGTAGCGGTCGAGCACCGCCCGCACCCCGTCGACCTGCCCCAGGTGCATCACCGGCACGCCGTGCGCGAACGCCTCGTCCAGGCCGGGACGATCCGTCACGTACACACTGTCGTAGCGGACGTTCTCGTACACGACCGCGCCCGACGCCCGCAGCTCCTCGAGCAGCTTGAGGTTGCCCATCCGGTAGCCAGCTGACCGGCCCGGGCCGACCTTCACCCGCGAGAACAGGGAGAACGCCGGGTCGATGTTGCTCAAGGCCCTGGTGATCGTGTCCTTCCCGGACGCTGGCGGCCCGTACAGAAGGACGCCCGCCCTGACCTGGGTGCCCACTAGCCCACCATCCCCAGCGCCAGACGCGCCCGGTCTGCGAGGGAGACCGCGGTCCCGTACCGGTTGTCCACGACCAGGTGCGGCACGACCGGGCGCAGCTCCATGTCGAGGCTCGCCATGTAGTCGGGCCAGTTCTGGAGCTTCCAGGTGTCCCGCGCGGCCGACCGCTGACCGATGTACTCCCGCATAGAGTCGGCGTCGCACTGCACCCAGACGGGAGCGACTGTCACCCTGCGCGCCGCGCACCGGTTCTCCAGCCGCCGCATCCACGCCTCATCGACCATCTCGGTGATGAACGGAGCGGTCAACACCGTGCTGATCCCGCAGTCGATGTTGGCGTACGCGGCCTTCAACAGGCACTCGTACTCCAACGGCCGCACCCTCGTCCGGTACAGGTCCGAGTGCCTGTCGTTCGGCTCCGAGCCCAGCTCCACCAGCAGCGCCTCCACCAGCGCCCGCGACATCGGATCCTTGTCCAGCAGCGGCCACCCGGTCAGCTCGGACAGGAACCGCGCGAGCTCCGTCTTCCCGGTCCCGGCGTATCCGCCGACCAGCACGAGCGTCGGCGAGTTCGAGTCACCCCCCGTGTGCCGACGCTTCCACGCGTCCATCACCCGCTGCTGGAAGGCCACCGCGTCGATGCCGGCCGTGCCGGGAGTCATGTGCGTCAGCGCCCGCTCCACCGCGAGGACATGGCCACCGTTGTGCTTGTGCTCCATCGGAGTCAGCGAGAACGCTGCCGCCGGCTCCCCCGGCAACGGGTCACGGAAGCCCAACTGAACGTCGGTCGCGCGGTAGAGCAACGCGTACGCCCGCCGGTAGTGCGGCCCCGGATACACCTCACCCAACTCATGCTGGGAGATAGTCTGCGGGTTCCCCGCCGGCACACCCCTGAGCCGGGCCCGCTCCGCGACCTTGCGCAGTTCCTCGCCGGCCTGCTCCTGAGTCAGGCCGTGGGCCTCCCGCTGCTCACGCAGCTTGTACGGCTTCCAGCCGGGGTGCTCAGTCTTCTTCGCCATCTCCCCCACCACTTCTGTCGTCGCCATGCTTCGGAGCCTATGGGCGGCCCGTCGAAATCCATGTGTAGCTGGATGTTGAACCGGGTTGAGAAAGTGCTGTAGCTCTAAGTGATTCTTTGTCAGCTCCGGTTCGGCTGTGATTGGTCCCCACAGACAGCCGAACCGGGAGGACAGCCAATGCGTACTGATGGACGAAACGCGGCGGAGGAGATGGTCCAGGCCAACGATGTGGGAAGGAACCTCGACCAGCATTCTCCGCCGCAGCGTGGCTTCCTGGGGTCAGCCAGCAATGCTCAGTGTCAGCAAATGGTGCAGGGGCGTGGTGCTGACCGTCACAAAGACCGTGGACTCCTGTGGATCGCGAGCAATGCTCAGGATGCGGAAGCCCGGGGTTCCCTCTGCCACACCGAGCGCTGCTGCCGCGGCCTGATCCATGGGCTCGGCAGAGATCACGGTGTCAGTGCGCAGCACGGTCCAGCCGAGCCAGTCAGCGAAACGAACTCCGGCAGGGGGGGACATGCGAGTGGCACCAACCGGGGCCAGCAGAGGCGGGACGCCTTCGTGGCCCTCAGGCCGACGAGAGGCCAGCTCGTAGGGCACGATGGTCAGTTTGTGTTGGACCGGAACACCATCTACCGAGCGGACCCGCGTGCGCTCCACGACATCGGTGTCAACGATCCCCCACGCAGCCATATGCGGAGGTGCGGGCAGTTGACGGACAAGGGTGGTGGCCTCGTTGGCTTCACCACCGGATGCCGGCTTCCAGATCGGCACGCTCAAGTCAGGGGGGCCGAACGTTCCGAGGTGGGCTTCGGCGGTCCGACCAGCGGTGACGACAGTGCCGCTGCCGGCCTCGGTGCGGACCAGGCCTAGGGCCGCTAGCTGCGCGTAGGCCGCCGCGACGGTCTGCTGACTCACGCCGCGTTCATCAGCCAATTTGCGTACGGCGGGGAGGCGCGTCCCGTGGCGGTAGCGCCCAGCCGAAATCCCTTCCCGAATCTCGGCCGCGATGGTGCTGGCGTTCAAGTTCAGTCTCCTATCGAGCGGCTGCCGGGCTACAGGCTATCGCGTCAAGCAGCGAGCGTCACTATCTTGACGCCCGTCACGACATATCCAAACCATCTTGACACCTGAGGAGGTGAGCCCCTATCTTCGATTGCATCGGGCCGGTTACGGTCCGCGACGGAAACGGCCCGTAGTCCTAGGACTACGGGTCTGTGACTGCAAAACAGCGGCCGTCAGCCGCCTTCGGGCGGTGGCGAGGTCCAGGGGTTGATGCTCTAGCTCCCCCAAGCGCCGGACGGCTGCACCTCATATCGGGCACCCCCAGAACCATCTTTGAGCAGCGTGCTGCGCTGCCTGTCCGCCAGGACACCGGCCATCGGTCGGGCCTGGCGGGTGGAGAGAGCAGCAGCCTCTCGCCCCTCTCCCCCTCGACCCTCCCGGGAGGACCCGATGTCGACCCGTACCCGTTCCCGCCGCACCTACGGTCGCGAGCCGCTCCAGCTCAGCAGGCTCAACCCAGCGGACATCGACATGCTGCCCGGCGTCCAGCTCTCCATCGTGTGCCGGGACTGCCACAGCTGGCACCGCGTCGCCGGCACGACCGACCTGAGGGTGGTCCAGCACGGCCGCGACACCGGGGAGCGCTGCCCCGGCGGCAACCGGCAGGTCCAGGCCGACATCACCCCGGAGCGGTGGCTGGCCCGCCGTCGGCGCCAGCAGCTCGACGCCCTGCCGGCCGAGACACGCCGCGCGGCCACCCAGCACTACAAGCCGTTGCCCGCCCAGCCCGGCCCGGTGCACCTGATGGCCACGCCCCGGCCGGAGACCGACGAGCCCACGGCCGCTCAGCTCAAGAAGCAGGCCCAGCAGCGTACGGCGCAGTGGAAGAAGGTGGTGCAGGTCGTCAAGGAGACCGACGACCTGCGGGCCAAGCCGCTGGTCGGTGCCATCGGGCCGATCCGCGGCATCGAGGCCCCGAGGACGACGCTGCACCCCACCGCCGCCTGACCCAGCATCAGCACGAACGACCACGGCCGCCGCCCACCCCACGCACGACGGGGTGGGCGGCGGCCGTGGCCTTGCTCCGCACAGCAACCCGCCCAGCGAGACCACCCCCGAGGAGACCGCGATGCCCGACACCCCCGCCGCCGAACTGCTGGCCGAGGCCTACACCTGGTACTCGACCGGCCTGCGCGAGCTTGTGCACGAGCTGCTGGGCGAGGCTGGCCTGGACGCCGGCGTGGACACGGTCGAGGACCTGTGCGGCGACCTGTGGCTGCACGCGACGGAGTTCACCGCCACCCACACCCTCTCCTACACGGAGGTCCTGGACCTCTTGGACCGCAACGCGGACCTGCTGGTGAACCGCCTCCGCTGCCGGCCGGAGGTGCGCCTGGCGGGTCGGCTCGACACCGCCGTCGACCCGGTCGACGTCGCCGAGCCCGCCACCATCGCGGTGGGCGGCGCCGGCCGCCGGGCGCTCCCCCGCCCGCGCCGCGGCGCCGCCGAGTGCCCCCGCCCGCAGCGCGCGGCGGCCTGATGCGAATCCATCTGATCGCCTACCTGGCCCGTACCAGCGACGGCGTGGAGCAGGGTGTGGCCCGCGTCCCGTCGGACCGGAGCCGGCCGTCATGGCACGAGTGCGCGGACGCTGTCCCCGGATACCTCATCGGGCAGTACCTCGGCCTGGCTCCCGAGTTCGAGGAGACGTGGTCCGAGCGCCGATCCGACTGACCACCAGCAGCACGAACGACCACGGCCGCCGCCCACCCCGACCCGCCGGGGTGGGCGGCGGCCGTGGCTGCTCGTACAGCCAGAGCAGCAAGAAGGCCCCCGAGGCTGCAACCCCGGAGGCCCGACCGGTCGCGTCACCCACCCACTACGGAAGGAACCACGACCGTGGACCCCATCATCCCCCACGAGGACACCACCCTCGACCTCTACACCCGCTACTCCTGCCGGCTCCTCGCGGCTGCGGCCGAGCGCCTCGCCGAGATCGGCCCCGGTGCCGCCCAGCTCGACGAGGACGTCACCCAGGACGTGTGGGCCGCCGTCGCCGCCGGCCACTACCCCACCGACCACCGCGGCCTCGACGGCCTCCTCGTCCTCCTCGACCACGCCGTCCGCCGCGTCCGCGCCGTCCGAGTTCGCGAGTGGCCGGCCGGACTTCCCCGCACCCGCCCTCGTGCCGAGTCGCCCGACCTCCTCGAGGAGGTCGAGGAGGTCGCCGACCGGACCGTCCCCGCCCAGCCGCGGCCCCTCCCGACCGCCGCCTCCACGATCGCCACCCTCCACACCCTCCTCCTGGCCGGGTGACCCCCATGACCGACCAGGCCGCAGCCGACCTCCAGCGCCAGATCCAAGAGCAGCTCGCCCGCCTCGAAGCCCAGCACGCCGCTGAGCGGCAGCTCGCCGAGCAGTTGCGCCAGCAGCAGGCCGCCGCCCAGGGAAGCGCCCAGTGACCATCACCGACCCCGTGGTCTGCCGCTCCTACGCCGGCGGTGGCACCCCCGTCCCCAAGCCGGTCCCGCCGACCACCCCGAAGGACGGCCGCAGGTGAGCGCCCCCCGACAGCACGTACGACACGGACCTGATGCTGCGGATCTCGCGGCAGGCAACTGCCCGCACGGTCCACCGCCGTCCGGACGAGGCCGCCCCGGCCCGCACGCCGCAGCCGCCCGCGCCCGCGCAGCCGGCCTCGAAGTAGCCGCCCCCCCCTTGCGTCGCCGGCCGTGTCCGGCGGCGCCCAGCAGAGAGGACCACGCCCGTGAGGACGACCGAGGAGTACGACGCCCGGCAGGCCGACCTGGCCGCGATGCACGCCGCGTACGAGGAGGCCGACCAGGCCGAGTACGTCGCATACACGGACGAGCTCGACGCCCGCGACGTCGCCGCCTGGGCCGACCCGGTCCTGGAGCAGCCGGCCACCGGCGGCGCGCTCCTGGAGCAGCGGCACGCCCTGTACGAGGCCGCCCACCCGGACCAGGTCGAGGCGCTGCGGCGCCTCGCCGCCGCGGCCTGACCGCCGGTTGCTGTCGTTCGCCGCCGCGCCCGCCCCGCACGCCGGGCCGGGCGCGGCGGTGTTCGACGGTGCCCGACGCACCCGCCTCTCTCCCCTATATAGGAGGACCCCCGTGAGCAAGCCGAACTGGATGGCCTCGAACCTCGGCGCGGAGCACACCCCGGACCCGCTGACGCAGCTGGTGGAGCTGGGCCGCTGGCTGGACGACCCGGCTCGCCGTTTCGCCTGGCGCGCCGCCCGCAAGGCCCGCGAGGCCGCCGTCACCGAGGCCGACCACGCGCACGACGACGCCCAGCGCCCCAGCCAGCACACCCGCGCGGCCCGGATCGCCGACCTGCACGAGGACCTGGAAGCGGCCCGCGGCCGCGCCGGCATCCTCGTCCTGGTCGAGGACCTCGCCGAGGCGACCCGGCTGCGCGCCGTCGCCACGGTGCTGCGCACCGACGCGGCCGAGAGCACCCTCGACCCGCAGGCGCTGTGCCTGCGGGCGACCCGGATCGACTTCGCCGCCCGCGAGCTGCTCACCGAGCTGCAGGCGGACTTCGTCTACCCGGACGAGGTGCACCGCGCCGCGCAGGCGACGCTCGCCCCGCTCACCAGCCGCCGTGCGGCGGTGGAGGCCGGCGGCGGGCCCGACGCGCTGAGCGGCTGGGCCGAGGAGCTGGAGTTCGCCCTCGCCGTCGTCCAGAGCGCCGCCACCCGCGCCTGACCAGACGCCAGCCACGACCACCAACCGAACGAGGAGCTCCCCCGTGCTGACCATCACCACCACCCGCAAGCTCGACGCGCTGCGCCAGCGCGCCGCCCAGGCCGAGACCGCCCTCACCGACACCACCCACCAGCTGGAGACGCTCCTGGAGCAGCGGCGCGAGACCGGCCAGGAACGGCCGGACACGGGCAACGACCCGGCCGCCGTGCGGGACGAGCTCGAGGCCGCGCAGCGGCTCGCCGACGAGGCGATGGCCAGCGAGGCCCGGACCAAGAGCGTGTGCAACCTCGTCGTGAAGGACGCGAGTGCGCAGCTCGCCGCCCGCGACGCGGCGATCGCCGAGCTGCGCGCCGAGCTGGAGCAGGCCCGCGCCGGCCAGCCGGCCGAGCCGGAGCTGCCGGAGCACACGGTGCTGCAGTTCCGCACCTTGGGCGGCGGCCTGGTCGCGCTGATCTCCCGGCCGGACGAGGACCGCATCGACGACGCCCGCATCTACGGCTACCAGTGCCTGACGTGTGGCGGCGAGGCCGACGGCGCCTGGCGGATGGAAGACGGCCGCCGGTGGGCCAACGAGCACGCCGCCGTCTGCCGGGCGATCCCGGCCGGGACCGCCGACGCCGGGAAGGCCGCCACCCGCGCCTGACCGAGTCCGCGTTTCGGGCCCGGCCGCCCCTTCTTCGCCCCAGCGGCGGCCGGTTTCGGAAGCGCGGACCCGCGTTTCGGGAGCACCGGCCGCCGTTTCGGACCCACCTGAACCGAGCCTTCCGGAGGCCCCTGTGACGACCATCGACTTGCCGCCGACGGCGGCCCCGCCCGGCCCCGCGCGCCCCTCGCCGGCCCCGCACCGCCCCACCCCGACGCCCACCGCCCCGGTCAGGGCGGTGCGGCACGTCGTTACCCGCCAGGAGTACCTGGCGGCCAAGAAGGCACTGGAGAAGCTGGAGCGCCTCAGCGCCCTGATCACCAAGGCGCTGATGGCCATCGGCGGCGGCGCCCTGGTCTTCACCTGCGTGAACGTCACGCTGTTCGCGATGTCGCACGACGTCCCCGGCTGGATTGCCTGGATGCTCGACCCGCTGGCCAGCTTGGCGCTGCTGACCGTCCTGTACGTGGACGGCGTGCTGACCGAACAGGGCGGCGATCGCGCCAAGGGCTGGCCGTTCGTGCTGCGCTGGTTCGCCGGCCTGTCCACCTGGCTCATGAACTCCTGGACCTCGCTCTACCCCGACGGGGTCTTCGCCTTCATCCCCACCAAGCCGGACGCCGGCGGCCTGCTGCTCCACTCGGTCGCGCCACTCTTGCTGATCACCCTGGCGGAGGCGTCCTCCGGCTACCGCTCCTACCTGTCCAAGCGTCTGGAGGCGCTGCGTGCGGTCATCCAGGCCTACGAGGACCAGGAGCAGGCGGCCAAGAAGGACCGCGAGGAGCGGACGCGGGCCGAGCGCGAGAAGGCCGAGCAGGCCGTAGTCGACGCGCAGCGGGTCGAGCAAGAGGACCGGCGCGAACGCGAGCGGGTCGCGTCGATGGCCGAGCAGGCGGAGCGTGCCTCGAAGGCGGAGATCGAGCGGCTGCGCGAGCAGGGCCGACTGGAGGCCGAGAAGGCGGAACGCGAGGACCGCAAGCTTCGCGAGGCCCGCGAGTTCGAGGCGCAGCAGCTGCTTCGCGAGAAGGAGCTGGAGGAAACCCGAGCGAAGAACGAGGCCGAGAAGCTCCAGCGCGAACGTGAGGCGGAAATCGAGCGCATCCGCGAGCAGCGCGAGCTGGAGAACGCGAGGACGCTTCGCGAGGCCGAGCAGGCCCGGATCGCCCAGGAAAACGAGGACGCGCGGGCCCGCCGCGAGCAGGAAACTGAGGCGGAGAAGCTGCGTCAGACCCGGGAAGACGAGGAGGCCCGGCGGCGCTCGGAAACCGAGCGCGAGGCGCTGCGGATCAAGGCCGAGGGTGAGGCGAAGGCGAAGATCCTGCTGGCGAACGAGCAGGTCAGGCAGCAGCAGGCGGCCGAGCAGGCGCGTCTGGCGAAGGAGGCCGCCGAGGCTGCGGAGAAGCGCCGCAAGGCGGAGGAGCGGGCTGCCTCGCGGCAGCAGCGACTCGCCTCGCAGACCACTCGCGCTTCCCGCAACGGCTCCTCGCGTGTCCCCTCGGAAATCGCCTCGCAGAACGGCGGGACGGTCCCTCGCGAACTGCGCTCGCAGCTTCGCGAGCAGGCCGAGCGCGAGGTCGCGCGGCTGATGCTGGAGGGCTCGCAGATCGACCAGCAGGCGATCGGCGAGCGCTACGGCAAGGGCGAGACGTGGGTCGGAGACCGCGTGCGGTCCGCGAAGAAGCGCCTCGCGAACGACACCGATTTCGAGAACGAGGTCATCACCTCCGCGCTGGAGGACGAGATGCCGGTCTCCGAGGAGACCAAGCACGACGACGTCCAGGCCGACGACGAGGCGGCCTGACGCAGGGTCGGCCTCTCCGGTGGTCACCAGGGCGCAGCAATCGCCCTGGTGACCGCCGAAGGCGCCGAAGCGCCGAGCACCACCGTAGCGATCCGAAGACCCCGTACGGGCCCGGATCGCCGAGAACACCCACAACACCGCAGGTCAGGCGGCTGTCCGCCGCCCGCATGAGGAGTCCTTCGATGAGCGTCCTGCTGTACCTGATCGGCCTCGTCCTGGTCGTCCTGGTCGTCATCGCGGCCGTGACCACCCCCCTGCTGCTGGTCCACGCCCGCGAGCGCGACCACGGCCCCACCTGCTGGTGGTGCCACCCCCGGCTGCGCCGCCGCTGACCGACCGGCCCCAGTCCACCGATCCGGGCCTCTCGGCCAGCCGCCGGCACGCCCCTGGACCTGGGGTGTTTCCGGCGGTCGGCGAAGGCGTCCGGCCCCGGCGCCGAGCACCACCGAACAGAGAAGGAGCACGCCCATGGCCGAGCGTGATTCGGTCTACAACGACCCCGCCTACGACATCAGCAGCATCCCGTCCTGGAAGCAGACGCCGCCGCTGCACGGCGCCTACGCCCCCAATGCCCGCCTGTCCCCGCGCGCCAAGGCCGGCGTGGCCTGCGGGGCGGTCGTCCTGGTCGCTACCGGGATGGTCGCCTGGTCGCAGTACGCCTCCGCCGAGGCCGACGCCGACGTTCGCAAGGCGCAGATCGCGCTGGACGCATCCAAGGTCGACCTGGAGCGGCAGAAGCAGGAGGCCTCGCTGGCGGCCGAGACGGCCAAGACCAGCAGCGTTGAGACCGACGCGCAGAAGGCCCGCCGTGAGGCGGTCCAGGCGTGCGTCGCCAAGGCCGTCGGCTACAACGCGATCGCCGACTGCGGCAAGGCGTTCCCCGACACCTCCCCGGGCATGGTCAATACCGCCCAGAAGGTGGCCTCCAGCGCCGGTGACGACGCCTCCGCGTCCGGGACCGGACTCGTCGTCCTCGGCGGCGCCGGCGTTCTTGTGGCGTTCGGCTGGGCCAAGAAGCGTTTCGCCAAGTCATAACGCTCCGTGACCTCCTCCCTCCCTCCTCCCTCCCTCGGGAATACCTCCTCCCGGCAGATCAGACGCCGCAGGAGAGCATTCTCCGATCGGGAGGGAGGAGGGAGGGAGGTCACTAACAGTGAGGAAAATGTGGTGACCGCGACTCCCGCGACCGACATCCCGCCCCCGCCCTCGACCCCGCCGGCGGTCCCCCCGATGCCCCCCGGGCCCGCTCCCGAGCCGGTCGTGGGACCGCCCGCGCCGCCCGCCCCGCCGGCGCCCGAGGACGGCGCCGCACACCCCGCAGAGGCACCGTCCGGGCCCACCGAGAACGGCCGCCACAGCGCCCTCACTCAGATCCTGACGCCCGTCCAGCCCGCCCGCCCCGTCCTCGGAACCACCGCCGACCGCGCCCAGGCCGGCGACCCCGCCAAGGACACCGGCGGCACGGACGGCAGGGCCGACGCCAACGGCAGGAAGGACCCCTCCGGCAACCCCGGCGAAGGCCCCGTGAGCGCTCTGCTCCGGGCGTTGGCCGCCCGCCTGGGCCGCACCGGCACGGCGACCACCATCCGCCAGCAACACTCGATCAGCGAGAACCGCGTCTCCGGGAACTCCAGCAACACGACCAGCACCAACAAGACCGACCGGCTCGCCAAGAACGACAACTCCAGCCACAGCAAGACCCAGCGCGATGCCAAGACCGCCGACCTCAACAACAAGACCCACCAGCATCAGGGACGCGACCACCGCGACGACAAGCGGACCCACACCAACGACGCGAAGAACCACGCCAACCGCGACCGCCGGCACACCGACTCCACCGACAGCAAGTCGGCGGACAGCAAGTCGGCGAAGAGCGACAACGGCTCCAAATCGACCCGGGACAACCGCAACAACAACGACCACCGCAGCTCCGACACCAAGGCGACGGACAGCAAGTCGGCGAAGAGCGACAACGGCTCCAAATCGACCCGGGACAACCGCAACAACAACGACCACCGCAGCTCCGACACCAAGGCGACGGAC
>NZ_JBEOUK010000034.1:0-28561 GCF_040304045.1 Kitasatospora sp. NPDC094016 | reverse complement strand
GACGGACAACGGCAGCCCCGAAAGGAAGACACCCGCTCCCAAAGCCCCCGCCGCCGGGCGCGAAACGCCCGGGGCCGGCCCCGAATCGCCCAAGGACAAGAAGAAGCCCGGCCCCGAAACGTCAGCGCCTGGCCCCGAAACGAAGACGCCTGGCTCCGGAACACCGGGTACCTGCGGGCCCGGGCCCGCCCCGCTGACCGACGGCTCCAGCAGCGACCCCTCCTGGATGGAGAAAGCCAGGAAGTTCCTGTTCAAGCCAGGCCCGGCCCGCGAGCACGGCGAGCAGCCCACGGCGATGCCCGAGCCGACGGATACGAAACCCGGCCCCGGCGTCGACGACAAGGGCCACGGCACCAAGTGGCCCGGCGTCAAGGCGGCCAGCCCCGGCACCGACAACAAGCCCCCGGACGGCAAACGCGGGCCCGGTGGCCCCGAAACGCCGCGCGACGTCTCCCGAACGAAGGCGTCCGGCCCCGGGACACCGCAAGGCGCCAGGGCGGCAGCCGCACCGCCGGCCGACGACGCCAAGGGCGATCCCGCCCGGCTTGAGCTGGTCAAGCACATGCTGTTCGCGGCCCTCGGCCTGGAGGACGAACCCGCCCCTCCGGTCAACGCCATGCCCGAGCCGGCGACGACCAAGAGCGCCGGCGCCAGCACCGGCACCGGCGACAAGGGCCACGGCACCAAGTGGCCCGGCGCCAAGGCGGCCAGCCCCAGCACCGACAACAAGCCCCCCAGCGCGCCCGCCGGTGCGAAGGCGAGCTCGCTGCTGAAACCCGGCCCCGGGGGGACCACGGGACAGGGCGTACCGCCGAAGCCCACATACCCGCCCTCGCCCCCGGCCGCCCTGCGCGTCACACCGGCCCGGCCGACCCACGGCGGCAACACCGCCCAGAACGACGGAGGAGAAGGAGTGAAGGGGGCCCCGAAAGTGCCGGAGACGACGAAGCCGGTCCTCGGAACGACCGCCGACCGCCGCGGGCAGTCGGAATCGCCGCCGCAGATCTACCCGGCCGAGCCGGCCACGGTACTTGCGGTCAGCGGGAAGGGCGTTGAGTACGAATTCGACGGCGAGGCACCGAAGTTCAAGACCCGAGGAGAGATCCGCAGCCTCAAGGCCTTCACGCGAGCCATGACCGGAAAGCAGAAGCTGCTCGCCAGCCACAGCGACCGCGGCAAGAAGATCAAAGCTGAAGCAGGCGAACTCGCCAGCGAAGTGGGAAACCTGCGCGACGCGGCACGGACGGTCCACGGCGGCGAGCGCCTGCTGAAAAGGCTCGACCAGCTCCACGAGGCCGCCAAGCTCACCAGCGCCAAGGCCGTCGACATGGACACAGCGCTCCACAAGGGTTCCGAGACCGTCAGGACGCTGATCACCAACGCCGACGCCCGCCACGGGATCATCTTCCGCGCTGTCGTGGACAGCGATCTCACGGAGCCCGCCGAGCGGGAGTTCTACCTGGACAAGGAAGGAAGCTGACCACCCATGCCGAAGGTGAATCTGACGTACATCGGCCTGAAGCTGGCCGTCATTCGCGCAGCGAGGAAGGCGCGGAACCTGGCCGACCGCCAGGAGAAGCTGACCGCCACGCTCAAGGAACAGAGCGACGAGGTCGTGAGGATCGCCGACCAGATCGCCAGCCTCAACGTCGACGCGAGCACCGTGGCCGAGACGAAGGAAGTCGGCCGGTATATGCACGTGCTGTGGAAGGCCGCCACCTACTACGCCACGGCCGCGCAGGAAACCAGCAAGTACGCCTTCGCCGCAGACCGGCAGGCACAGGAATCACACGGCGGCATCAAGGAAGCCGCCGACAAGTCCCCGGTCAAGATGGCCGACCGCGGCTGGTACAAGCAGGAATAGGAGCCGGACGATGACGACCGACAACACCGCACAGGCCCAGCCGGCCGCCCGCAACCCCGGCGTCGAGAAGCGCTTCGCCGCCGCCCAGGTCGCAGCCCCCCTCCTCGTCGCGGCGGGGATGCCGTTCCTCGACCCGCAGGCGGCGACCACGGTGAGCACGTTCCTGGCCGCGCCCGTCCTGGTGGCCGGCGCGAACGTCGCAGGACTGCTGTCCGACGGCGTCCTGGACGCCGTGCCGGGCGGGGACATCCTGCGCGCCCACCGGGTGCCGTTCGTCGCCTCCGCGGTGGCCACCGCCACCGCGGCGGCCACCGCCACCCTCAACGGCACCGTCGGCATCGACGCGCTCGTCGCCGGCTGGATGACCATGCCCTCGCTGCCCGGCTTCGTCTCCGTCGCCTGGTGGAGCACCGTCGGCTTCGTCGGCTGGGCCCTGCGCCCCGTCCTCGGCAGCAGCCGGCGCCGCAAGGCGCCGCCCGCACCGCCCGCCCAGGACCCCGAACCCGCCCGCGACGCCCGGGTGGAGAAGATCCTCGGCCTGTGGGACGTCCACATCTCCGGCGAGTACGGCGCCCACACCGGCCAGCACCTGACCCTGCACGGGGTGAGCGAGACGGACTGGGACGGCCTCATCCAGGCCGCACCCGGCCGCCCCGTCACGGTCACCGCCGAGACCGTCTCCGGCGTCTACCGCATCCCCGCCGACTGGATCACGATCGCCGACGGCCCGCACGCCAGCTCCAAGCGCGTCCTCGTCCGCCTCACCGCCCCCACCCAGGACGAGTCCCGGTTCGGCGAACTGGAGACCCGGTGGCTCAAGCGGGTCGCCCGCAGCGGCGGCTGCATGCCCGGCACCCACCTCGAAGGCCTCACCCCCGACCCCGCCACCGGCGGCGTCGCCGCGTGGATCGTCGCCGACGAGGACACCGACGCCCTCAGCATGCCTGAGCCCTTCCGCATCGCCGGGGCCCTGCGCAAGACCACCCTGCTGGTCAGCGTCGAGCCGACCGACGACCCGCGCCGCGCGATCCTGCGGGTCATGGACCGCTCGCCGCTGGAAGACGGCAGGCCCCTGCCCGGCCCCAAGGCCCTGATGGCCAACGACAACGGCTTCGTCACCCTGGGTACCGGCGTGTCCGGCAAACCGTCCCGGGTCCAGCTCTTCGACCCCAAGGGCGGCGCACGCCACGTCCTGGTCGCCGGCGTCACCGGCTCCGGCAAGGGCGGGGTCCTCCAGCTGATCGCCCTCAGCTACCACGTCAACAGCGTGGCGATCATCTACGCCGACCCCAAGGGCAGCTCCAACCCGGACGTGGAAGACATGTCGTCCTTCTCCGGTTGCGGCCTGGACGAAGCCATGGGCGCCCTGCGCCTGGCCTACGCGCTCCTGCAACACCGGATCGCCGAAAGCCAGACCCTGCGCGCCAAGAACTTCAAGGCCAGCGCGGAGCGCCCGTACGTCGCGATGATCGTCGACGAGTTCGCCCAACTCCTCGGGGAGAAATCCCCCTACAGGGCCGAAGCCGCGATGATCGTCGCGGCGCTCGCCGAGCAGGGCCGCTCGCTCGGCATCTGCCTGGTGCTGTGCGGCCAGATCCTCAACCTCGACAAGATGGGCGGCGACACCTCCGTCCGCGACAACGTCTTCTACGGCGGGGCCTTGATCTTGTTGCGCTCCGACAGCGCGCAGACGCACCGCGTCGACCTCCCGGACAGCTTCGACGGGATCGACCCGTCCAAGATCCCGGCGTTCTGGAAGAACAACAACGAGAGCCTCATCTACGACCCGAACGTCCCCGAGGACGACCCCCGCCGTACCTTCGGTGTCGGCTACGTCGTCGGCCCGGACGACCGCGCGGAGATGATGCGTGCCTGGATCCAGGAGTCCGCCGCCGGCCTGTGGGACCCGGAAGCGGTCGTCATCCCGCGCGATTTCCCGCACTGGGACGAGCGCGACCTGATCGCCGCCACTCCCATCGGCGGGGACGCAGACCCCGGCCCCGACCTCGACGACTGGACGCCCGCCGAGACCACCCGCACCAGGCCCATCCGGGAGCTCACCGCCGAGGAGAAGATCCTCCGCATCCTCGACGACCGCCGCGACCCGATCGGCGCGGACGTCGGATACATCCACATCGACGACATCACCTCCATGACCGCAGTGGCCCCCAAGACCGTCGCCAACAAGCTCACCGACCTCGTCAAGGCCGGGAAGGTCGTCCGCAACCCGGACCGGGCCGGCGAATACGGCCTGCCGCTGTACAAGGACGGCGACCAGGACACCCTGCCGGAACTCGACGGCAGCCCCTGACCCCCTGACCATCCCGCGGTCCGCCCGCCCGGCCACCCAGGCCGCGCGGGCGGACCGCTTTCCACACTCCACCCGCCACCCGCGACACAGCCCCGCCCACCGAGAGGAACCACACCATGTCCACCCACCTGATCGTCGGCCCCACCGGCTCCGGCAAGACCCGCCACCTCCGGCAGCTCATCGCCGAGGCCGCCACCGACCCGGCCACCACCACCTGGGCCATCGACCCCCGCGGCGAACTCACCACTGCCGACCGCCGCGCCACCCTCGACGACGCCGAGCAGATGCTCGCCCTCGCCCTCGCCGTCGTCGACCAGCGCACCACGGCCCCGCACAACACCCGCCAGCACGCCCACCAGCCCACCGCGGACGAGCCGCGCATCCGCCTGCTCATCGACGAGGCCGAACACCTCCTGCGCCGCGAAACGACCGCCGAGCAGCTGTACACCCTGGTCACCACTGGCCGCCCCGCCGCCATCGAGACCGTCATCGCCGTCAACGACCTGCGCCTCAGCACGTGGCCGCTCGACCTGCGCGACCACTACCTCGCCGGCACCGTCACCCAACTCCAGGACATCCGCATCGTGCCCGCCCACCAGGTGCTGGCCGACGCCACCCAGGACTGACCGGTCGCCCGGTCTCGCTCCCGGCCCGCACACCGCCCGCCCCACCGCCCCCCGCGGCCGGGCGGGCGGCCTGCGTCCGGGGGTGGGGCCGGCCGACCGGCCGACACCACCGCCACCTGGAGGACCAGACCATGATCGAGCCCTTCCGCCACCTGACCAACCCCACCCCCACCGGCCTGGGGCCGGCGCTGCCCATCGGCACCTACGTGCTGTACCGCGACGTCGACCGCTACCTCGCCGGGCACAGCGACCACACCCGGGCCTGCCGCGTCATCGACCACCCCGCCGACCACCTCACCGCGGGCTGCTCGTCCCTGCTGGACCTGCGCACCCAGGAGCAGATCGTCAGTGTTCCGGTCGAGTTCCTGCGGGTGCTGGACCCGGCGGAGATCATGCACGACATCGACATCGCGCCCCTGCGCACCCTGGACAGCGGGCAGACGCTCTCCGCCGCCGGGGCCTGGCTCGCAGCCCACCGCCGCGAAACCAACTGACGCCCGGCCGACCGGTCTCGTCCCCGGCCCGCACACCGCCCGCCCCGCCGCCACTGGCCGGGTGGGCGGCTGCGCGTTCGGGGGCGGGCCCGGCCGACCGGCCGACCCCGCCGTGTGAAGGAATGCCCCGTGGACCAGCTCCCCGTCCGACCCGACTGCACCGAGGCCTCCACGCCCGCCGTGAACAGGCCGCCGATCGTCACGCTGTGCGGATCGACTCGCTTCACCGCCCAGCTGGCCGAGGCCAACCTGCGCCTGACCGTCGCCGGGAAGATCGTTCTCGCGCCCGGCTGTGACCTGAAGACCATGCACGAGCTGTGGGACACCGAGGCCAAGCGCGAGGCGCTGAAGCCGGCGCTGGACGAGCTGCACCGCGCCAAGATCCGCCTCGCGGACGAGGTGGTCATCGTCTCCGACGCCACCGGCTACATCGGCGACTCCACCCGCGCCGAACTCGCCTACGCCCGCCAGCTCGGCACGCCCGTCACCCGATGGAACCTGCCCGGCGAACCGGTCCCCGACGACGCCGACGTCGACCTGCTCTTCCTGCTCGACGACCTGGACATCGCCGCCGCCGGAGGCTGTCCGGCCTGCGACACCGAGCCCGACCAGATGTGCGCCGCCTGCGGCCTGTGCCGCTGCGAGCGGCACGACGCCTGCACCCGCCCCGCCCCCGAGGCCGCCTGACCCGGCACCAGAAGGAGAGCACCGTGCGCGCGATCGACCTCGACCCGACCGGCGAGCAGCACGGTGGGCTCCCGACCTACCCCTGGAAATACCGCCCGGACGCCAACCTCCTGACCCGCCGCCAGCTGCGCGAGCGAGGCCTCCGCCCGGCCGGGCAGGAGCCGTGCGCGCAGCTGGTCTGTAGGGGCGGGGCTCGCGTCGCCTATCTCTACCGCGCCGACCGGGCCCTGCCGGTGCGCCCGATGACCCCGGGCCGGGCGGCCGCCCTGGACCGGGCGATGGCCGCCCGCCAGACCTGCCCGGTCTGCGCCGTCCGCTACGACCACTGCCTGCCGCTCAAGACCTTGGGCTGCTGCCTGCCCTGCTCCGAGCTCGACGACCAGGAGCGCGAGCTGCTCGCCGCCCTGGCCCTCACCGCCTGATCCACCCTCACCACGTCCTGGAGGACACCGTGAAGCTGCGCGCCTACGCCGGAGTGCTCGCCGAAGCCGTCGCCCACGTCGCCCGCGCCCTGCCCACCCGCGCGCCGGTGCCGGTCCTGGCCGGCATCCTGCTCACCACCGGCCCCGACGGGCTGAGCCTGGCCGCCTACGACTACGAGTCCGTCGCCACCTGCCGCCTGACCGCCGAGATCGCCGACGACGGCACCGTGCTGGTCCCCGGCCGCCTGCTCACCGAGATCGCCAAGGCCCTGCCCAAGGGCGCCGAGGTGGACATCGAGCTGTCCGGCACCCGGCTGCTCGTCACCTCCGGCTCCGCGAAGTTCACGCTGCCGACCCTGCCGGTCGAGGAGTACCCGGCGCTCCCGCCGGTGCCGGACACCGTGCTGACCATCGGCGCCGACGCGTTCGCCGACGCCGTCGGACAGTGCGCGCCCGCAGCCGGCACCGACGACTCCCTGCCGGTGCTCACCGGCGTCCTGCTCACGCTGGAGGGCGAGACGCTCACCCTGGCCGGCACCGACCGCTACCGCTTCGCCGTGCGCGAGATCGGCGTCCAGCCCACCGGCACCGTGCCTGCCGAGCCCAAGCGCACCAGCAAGAAGAAGGACAAGAAGGAGCAGGACGATGCGGTGCTGTGCACCGCGCTGGTCCCCGCGAAGTGGCTGACCGACGCCTCGAAGGCCCTCGCGGGCGAGCACCAGCTGTCCGTCGGCTGGCACGACGGGCAGCTGACCTTCACCGTCCCCGGCGGCCGCACGATCGGCACCCGCCTGCTGGAGGGCGACTTCCCGCGCTTCCGCGGCCTCATGCCCGACCCCGCCGACGCCGCGATGACCCTCACCATCCCCGTCGACGAGGCGCTGGCCGCCATCAAGCGCGTCGCCCTGGTCGTCGACGACAAGCGCCCGATCCGCCTCACCCACGAAGACGGGCAGCTGCTCCTGGACGCCGGCGACGGCGACGACGCCCACGCCGCCGACCGCATCCCGTGCAACGCCAGCGGCGACCTCGCCGAGGGCCGGGAGGGCTGCGACATCGCGTTCAAGCCGGCCTACCTGGTGACCGCCCTCCAGGCGCTCACCACCCCAGAAGCGCGCCTGTACCTGACCCACCCGCACAAGCCCGCCCTGATCACCGGCTACTCCGGGGGCCCCGCCGAGGACGGCTACGAGCACCTGCTGATGCCGATCCGCCTCAACGGCTGACCCCGCCTCACCCCGCCCGCCCCGCACCGCCGGGGCGGGCCCCGGCACCAACCCCAAGACAACGACCCGAACAGGAGCAGCACCCCGTGAACCAGCACACCGAGCCCACCGCCCCCCAGGAGCAGCCGAGCGTCCGCGAGTCGGCCCGGCGCCGGGCCAGCGCCCTGACCGCCCCCGGCGGCATGCTCGACCGGCGCCGCCGCGAGCTGGCGGCCGGCCTGGACGACACTCGACCTGCGTGACCCCGACCAGCACCGCCTCTACCAGGACCTGCTGGCCGCCGTCCGGGCCGCCGAGGAACTCCGGCTCCGGGTCGCCACCGCCGCCACCCACACACTGCCGGACGCCGACCGGGACGCCGTCGAGCTCCAGCACAGCTGACCCACCCCCGGGCACTGACGCTGCCCACCACCGCGCCCGCCGCCCCCGCCACCCAGGCCGGGACGGCGGGCGCGGTGGTGCGCGGCGCGGCCGCCCGGCCGGACCCGACCACCAGATCGGAGAACACGTTGAGCACGATCCCCACGGCGGACCAGCTCACCACCACCACCTTCGAGATCACCACCTTCGGCACCCTCCACCAGGACCCGCCGCTCGGCGACGCGATCACCGTCGACCTGACCACGGCCCTGCGCAACCCGCCGGAGGACCCCGCGGTCCGCGAGCAGATGATCCAGTCCACCGGCCTCGACCAACACGTCCTCGACTACGTCCTGGCCACCCCCGGCGCCCGCGACATCGCCGACCGCACGGTGCGCCGGGCCCTGGCCCAGCACGCCGCGCTGCCCGGCGAGACGGTCCGCATCCACGTCTATTGCCGCGGTGGAAGGCACCGCAGCGTCTCCGTGGGCCGGGAGGTCGGCCGGCGCCTCCAGGCGCTCGGCGCCGCCGTGACCGTGACACACCGCCACGTCCACCTCCCGGTCGCCGAGACGAGCCGGTGACCGCGCCCACCGCGCGGAAGGCCGGCGGCGGGTGCGTGTTCTGCGCGATCGCCGCAGGCCTCGCCCCCGCCGAGATCGTGGCCCGCTGGCCCGATGCGCTCGCCATCGTCCCGCTGAACCCGGTCACCTCCGGGCACCTGCTCGTCCTGCCGACCCGCCACGTCCCCGACGCCGCCTTCGACCCGGCCGTCACCGCCGTGACGATGCGCCGCGCCGCCGAGCTCGCCCAGGGCGCCGGCCCGGCGAACCTCATCACCAGCATCGGCACCGAAGCGACGCAGACGGTCCCGCACCTGCACATCCACCTGGTCCCCCGCCGGGCCTACGACGGCCTCCTCCTGCCCTGGAACAGCAGCTCCGCCGCCGAGGCGCAGACCGTCAGCGACGACCCCACCGGCGCGTGGACCTGACCCACGTCCGGGCACTGACGCTGCCCACCGCTGCGCCCGCCGCCCCGGCCAGCCAGGCCCGGACGGCGGGCGCAGCGGTGCGCGGCGCGGCCGCCCGGCCGACACCAGACGCCGGAGGACTTCATGACCGCCGACACCGCCACACCCGCCCGGAACGCCGCCGCCTACGAGCCGTTCAACCAGCCCGGGAGGACCTTCCGCCGGGACAGCATCCTGGGCGACGCCACCGACTGGGACCTGACCCGCCTCGCGCTCTCCGAGCGCAGCTTCGCCACCTACAAGGACGACCCGTACGCCGACGAGGCCCGGCGGATCGGCGACCTGTTCACCGCCGAGGAGGCGCAGCGCGTCGACGACTACCTCGTGGCGAGCATCCAGGACACCGATCACCTCGACGCCATCGCCACCGCTCCGGAGCTCGCCGACGACGACCGGGCCTGGCTGATCACCGAGCTGCGCCTGGCCTGGGAGCGCCTGGACCGCCTGCGCGACGCCGTCGACAACTCCGGAAGCCTCATGAACACCAGCTACGCCTCCAGCTCCGTCGACTACGTCCGCTGGTCTCGCAAGCCGCAGGCGTACTCCCCCTGCCCGGTACGCGGCCCGGCCGCCTGACCACCGCAGCCCGACCAGCCTTCTCGCGTCCCGCCGCCGAGCCGTCCCGGGCCCGGCGGCGGGACGCCGCCTGCCTGCCCACGAAGAAAGGGAGCCCGTGCTCGCCGCCACGTTCGCAGTCGTCTTCATCGCCCTCTACGCCGGCCACCAGGTCGGAGACCACTGGGTCCAGAGCTCGTGCCAGTCGGCCCGCAAGGGAATGCCCGGCCGGGCCGGCCGCTGGGCCTGCACCAAGCACGTCAGCACCCTCACTCTGACCAAAGCCCTGCTGCTGCTCCCGGCCGCCCTGGTCCTTGACCTCCACCTCACCGCGGCGGGCCTGACGCTCGGCCTGGCCGTCGACGCCGGAACCCACTGGTGGGCCGACAGGCGGACCACCTTGGCCTGGCTGGCCAAGGTGACGGGGAAGAGCGAGTTCTACGGCCTGGGCGCGGACGTCGTCGACACCTCCACCGCCGAGGACGGCATCACCGGCCGGCACCTGGGCCGAGGCAGTTACGCGTTGGACCAGAGCTTCCATGTCCTGTGGCTCTTCGTCGCGGCCCTCATCATCGCGGCCGTCTGACCGGGCACTGACGCTGCCCACCACCGCGCCCGCCGCCCCGGCCAACCAGGCCCAGGCGGCGGTGCGCAGCGGTGCGCGGCGCGGCCGCCCGGCCGGACCCCGCCACGACCGAAGGAGCACACCCCGATGACCGACACCACCCGCACCCACACGCTGCGCGCCGCCCTCGACGCCGCCGACAACATCGCCACCGTCACCGCCGCGGCCGCCACCGGTCTCACCACCTACCGGGCCCTCACCGGCCGACCGGCCGAGACCCGCCTCACCCTCGCCGTGGCCGCCGCCGCCCTCGCCGCCTGCCTCACCGACCAGGCCACCCTCCACCTCCGCACCCCACTGCGCCGCCGCCTTGGCCTGCCCGGCTACGGCTGCACCGCCGCAGCCCCCACCTCCCCGGCGACGACACCCTCGCTGGAGCAGCTCACGGCGGAGGCCGCCCTCGACGCCGCGCACCGCGCCGCCACCAGCGCCCACACCCTCGACCGCGGCTCCGGCAGTCTCACCCAGGCCACCCACTGGATCGGCCAGGCCGACGGCAGCGCCACCTGCGAGCTGACCCCCGACACCCACCTGCTGTGCGTCCCCGCTCCCAGCGACCGATACGGCATCGGAGCCCGCACCTACTACCTCGTCACCGACGGCGAACGCGCCATCGAGGTGCACACCGTCGCCGAACTCGTCGCCCTTCTCGGCCGCCTTGCAGATGCCGGCACCCTCGCCCCGGAGACCGACGACGACGAGGACGAGCACTACCGCGACGACGAGTACGACGGCGGCGAGCCGGACGACCACCGCGACCTGGACGACGAGGACCCCGAGGCCCTCTTCGTGGGCGGCTACTCGCAGGAGCCGCCCTTCTAACCCGGACCCGGGGCGGCCGGCCGCCTCTGTCATGAATCCCGCCACCGGCCGAGCACCCCAACCTCACCTCCGCCCTCCAATCGCTCCTCCACCAGCCCGCCGCCCACCGGCCCGGCCCGCACCCCAGCAGGCCGGGCCGACCCGTCGAAGGAGAACCCGAGATGACCACCACCTCCACCCCGGCCCCCGCCGGCCGCCGCGGCCTCTTCACCGCAGACCCCGCCAACCGGCTGCGCCCCGGCACCCCGGACCGGCCCTGGGAGCTCTGGCTCACCGGCCCCGACAGCCTCCTGCCGATGCCCGACCTCGCCACCGCCCTGATGGCCGCCGCCGAACACAACGCCGCGGCCGCCGACCTGGACGACGGCTCCCCGCTCCAGCCCGCCAGCCACGCCCTGGTCCTCCACCACGGCTACGCCTGGCGCCGCGAAGGCGCAGCCCGCTCGGGCGCCGGCATCGCCGTCCCGTCGCTCTGCTGGACCGCCAAGTGCGGCATCTGCGGCGAACTGGTCGAGGACGAGTACATCCCCCACCACGTCAGCCCCGAGGACGCCGCCAGCGACGCCGTCGGCCGCGAGTGGCACGAGCTCCCCGATGGGCGCCTGGTCTGCGACAGCGCCGACGACGCCCACAACGAGGCCCGCGCCCAGGCGCTCCCCCAGGACGACAGCGCCGAGCCGGACACGAACCAGCTCACCTTTCTGTAGCCCCGCTGACCTGACGGAGGACCACATGCACCGACCCGTCATCGCACCCACCCCCGACAGCCCCGCCAGCCAAGCCGTCGGCCTGGACCTCGACGGCACCCTCGCCCAGGACCACGGATGGCAGGGAGGCCGCATCGGCCTGCCCCAACCCGGCGCCATGGACGCGCTGCGCCTCCTCGCGCGCCACCGCGCGGTGTTCATCTACACCGCCAGGCCGAGGCGCTGGCTGCCCGAGGTCGCCGACTGGATCACCTGGTACTCCGGCATCGCGGCGTTTGTCGACCCGTCGCCGGACCGGGCGTACTGGACGATCGTCGGCGGTCCCATCCTGGTCACCAGCACCAAGCTCGGTGCCGCCGCGTACGTGGACGACCGCGCCGTCCACCACGCCGGCGACTGGACCGACACCCTCGCCATCGTCAGCCGCGCGATCGGCCTCGACCGCGCGGGCGTTCTCGTCCCGGCCTGATCCCCAGCACAGTGAAGGGCCCGCTTCCCCTCGGCTTCGACGCCGGGAGGAGGCGGGCCCTTTTGCGTTTCAGGGAGACCCCGACCAAGATCATTCTTGCCCAATTGTACAAAAACGATCTTGGTCGGGTGGAAGGCGTCGGCGATGAGCTGTCCCTCGTGAGGGGTGGAGCCGGACGTGCCGCCACGTGCTGGCCGCTCCAGTCGTTATCGTCCCTGCATGACCGAAACGACAACGGCGACCTTCCTCGGCGCCCCGGCCCTGCCCGCGCCGCGCCCCGGCGAGGCGTACATCGTCGCCCTGTGCAACCAGAAGGGCGGCGTCGGCAAGACGACCACCACCATCAACCTCGCCGGTGCCCTCGCCGAGCACGGCAAGCGCGTTCTCGTGGTCGACTGCGACCCGCAGGGCAACGCCACCATGGCGTGCAAGGTGCCGCTGCTCGACGAGGACCGCGGCCCGACCCAGGCCACCGTGCTGCTGGAGATGGGCGACCCGCGGCCCCTCATTGCCGAGACCAAGGTCCCGAACATCCACATCCTGCCCGCCAGCATGGACATGTGCTTCCTGCCGTCCCGGATGCGCGAGTCCGGCGCCGGCATCGGCCTCTACCGCAGGCTGCTCTCCCACGTCCTCCACCTGTACGACGTCATCCTCCTCGACCTGCGGCCGGCGCTGGACACCGACACCGATGCGCAGACCGCTGCCGCGAACGCGGCGATCATCCTGGTGGACGTCGACGAATGGGCGATGAAGGCCGTCAAGATGCAGACGGCGCAGCACATCGCCGTGATGCGCCGGGCCGAGCGCCCCGACAACGACCTCACGATCCTCGGCCTGGTCATCGGACGCATCGTCAAGCCGATGGGCGACATCGACTCGAAGATCTACCGGCAGCTCCAGAACCACCCGCGCATCCGCTGCATCGGCGAGGTGCCCATCCGGTCGACCGACCTCAAGGAGTCCCGCGCCGTCGGTCTGCCGGTTGTGCAGCACCGGCCCAAGACCGACACCGCCGGCTTCTTCCGCGAGATCGCCCTCAACGCCGGGCTGGTGAAGGCGGCATGAGCGGCGAGTACGAGATCGACGGCTGGGACGACGAAGACGCCACCGAGGCCGCAGTCAAGACGCTGGTCAACACCTCCAAGCGTGCCACTGAGGAACGCCGGTCCGCAGCCGACCAGGACATGGCCGAGCGCATCAAGAAGGCGGTCGAAGCCGCCCGTCCCGGCCTCGACAAGATCCCCGACCCGGTCGAGCCCTCCGGCGACGGCGACCTGACCCCGGAGGAAGAGGAACGCCTGGCGGCCTGCGTCGAGGGCGTCGAGCTGCTGTCCACCGCCTACTGGGTGGCGGGCAAGTCGCTGGACACCATCGCGGTCGGCCGGCTCTTCCGCCGTCTCCCCCACAAGCTGGAGCCGACCCGCTGCTACACCACGATCGAGGAGTGGGCGGGCGTCGAGCACGGCATCAAGCAGTCGCGGTGCAGCAAGCTGCGCGCCGGCTGGGAGCTCGGGGAGGTCCTCAACGCCAGCGGCTACACGGCCCCCGAGGGCCAGGTCCGCGAGCTGGTCCCGCTCAAGAACCGGCACGGTCTCAAGGCTGCGCTGGGCGTCTACCAGCTGGTGGTCGAAGCGGTCGGCGCCGACAAGGTGACCGCCGAGCGGATCCGCGAGACCGTACGCCTGCTGCCAGGCGACCTGGCCCTCAGCGACGACGACGACCCGCAGGTCATCGCCCACGTGCTGCACGACGCGATCGAGGCGGCCGAACCGGCGGAGCCGAAGCCGTCCGCAGCCCTGTCGACCGAGCTCAAGCGCGACGTCGACCGCCGCGCCGTAGCTCTCGCCGACCGGCTCGACCGCGGGCGCATCGACCGTCAGGAGGTCCTCGGGCACCTGCTCGCGGCGTTCGCGGACGAGAGTGACAACAGGGTGTTCGACGCGGTCTTCGAGCGGATGAAGAAGGCCAGCTGACGTACGCAGCAAGAAAGGGCGCCCGGCCAAATGTGGTGGCCGGGCGCCCTCTTGCGTACGAGCGGCACCCTACCCGAGCCTTCCGACAGCCGCGCCGGGGCGAGCGGTCGGGGTCAGGCCGGGAGGTCGAGGACCAGGACGTGGTGGGGCGCCGCTCCATCCCACGGGATCGCGGTGCCGGCGTAGCGGTAGCCCCAGGCGCGGTAGGCGGCCTGCGCGGCGGTGGCCTCCGGGCGGGAGTTGAGCATCACGCGCTCGTTGGTGACTGCGTCGGCGAGGGCGGTGTGCAGGCGGGTGGCGACGTGGCGGCGGCGCCAGGCGGGGCGGACCGCCAGCTCGAACAGCCCGAAGGTGCGCGTGCCGGTCTCGCGGCGCAGGTCTTCGGGGACGGCGGTGGTGAGGGTGTCCCACCACCTGGTGGTCGCGGCGAGCGGGTAGCCGTACGCCATCCCCACGACCCGGTCGTCCAAGTCGAAGGCGACGGCGGCGAGGAAGCCGGCCTTGCGGGTCTGGGAGCGGAAGCGGCGGAAGGCCCGGTCGACGTCGGCCGGGCTGCCCTCGCCGTAGGGCGGCTCGGCGAAGGCCTGCGCGAAGACCTCGCGCAGCCCGTCCTCCAGCTGGGCGGTCGTTGTGCCGTCCAGCACCTCGGTCCGCACGTCGCTCTTCCCGGCCTGCTCGGTCACCGGCTCCTCCTGCTCCTGGTCGTCGTCCTGGTGGTGGTGATGCCGAGGGCGTGCAGCTGCTCGACGCCCTCGCGCGCGGCTCGGGCGTCGAGCTGGGCGGCGTCGGTGGCGACGGTGCGCAGCCGGGTGGTGCAGCGGGCGGAGGTCATGGTGCGCGCGGCGGTGGCGGCGGCGACAGCCTCGGTCATCGCTTCCTCGGTCTGGCCGGCGGCGAGCAGCACCTCGGCGAGGCGGGCCCGGTAGAGGGCCCGGTTGCGGGTGTAGCCGTCGCCGAGCTGGTCGAGGGCGGAGCGCAGGAACGGGATCGCGTGCTGGGGGCGGCCGGTGTCGGTGTGCCAGGCGGCGGTGGCGTAGTCGACCTCGCGCTGCCCGGCGAACGCGGTCCAGGGCGGCGCGTCGGTGTCCGTGTCGGAGCGCTCGTGCCAGGTGAGGGACTGGGACAGGGCGCGGCGGGCGGCCTGGTGGTCGCCGGAGGCGGACAGCGCGCGTGCCTGGCGCAGCGCGACCACCGACTTCACCTTCGGGCCGCCGCGGGCCTGGGCGAGGGCGCCGGCCGCGCTGGCTGCGGCGACCGCCTCCCACGGGCGCTTCTGCTCGACTGCGAGCAGGGAGAGGCTGTCGAGTGCGCGGATCTCCAGCAGCGGGTCGCCGACCAGGCGGGCGGTGGCCAGCGCCTCCGAGCACGCGGTGCGGGCCCGGCCGGGGCGCCCGGCGTCGAACTCCATCCAGCCCAGGTGGGAGTTCACCACGCCGACCAGGGCGTGCAGGTCCCGGCCGACTCGCTCCAGGTAGCTGCCGCCGGTCAGCGCCCGCTCGAGTTCGCCGAGGACCCGGCGGGCGGCGGTGCGCGCGGCCCGCCCGCCGGCGGTGTGGTCGATGGCGTACAGCCCGGACACCTCGGCGCGCAGCAGCACCACGTCCGCCGCCCCGACCCGCCGGCCCGGCCGGGCAGCGGGCAGCGCCGCCGCGCCGAGCACGGCGCCGACGTCCACCACGAACCTGCGGCGCTCCACCCCACCATGGTGCCCGCTCAGCCGGTGCGTGCTGCGCCGCTCGGCGGGCACCGCGAAGCCGAGCTCCTCCAGCGGCACCCCGAGCAGCGCTTCCAGCACCTCCTGCTGGCCCGGGTGCGGCAGTGGCGGGTCGGGCGCCTCCCAGCGGCGCAGCTGACGCACGCTCACCGCCGCCTGGACGCCGAGCTGCGCGGCCAGCGCCGTGAACGCGACGACGAAGGTCTCCTGGGTGTAGCCGGCCGCCTTGCGCAACCCGGCCAGCGTGCTGACGCCCACTGTCCGCTCCCCTCGATCTGACGAGTCATCACACCCTGGCACCACCGGGTGGGCCGCCGGGCCGAAATGGCCGGTGAAACGTCCGGTCGAGTGGCCCCACAGGCACGGCCGCGGGCGGTGAACTGGAACTGCGTCCGGGGAGCGGAGCCGCTGGGGCGGTCCCGCTCCCCGGGCCACCGGCCGCCGCCGGTCACCCCCGAACCGGCGGCGGCCCACCCGCCCGAACTGCCGTCACCACCCCCGGGAGCCCCGATGCCGCAGCACGGGCCGCTGTACCGCCTGACCCTCGCCGCGACCGATCCCGACCCACACGAGCGGGTGGCCGGCGTCGGCCCCGCCCGCAGGGTGGTCCGCTCCGTCGCCACCGGCTGGGGCCTGGCCGGCACCGTGCTGGACGACCTGGTCGCCGTCGCCTCCGAACTGCTCGCCAACGCCGCCCGCCACGCGGGCCCGGCCCGACTGACCGCGCTGCTGCGCCTGGACGCGGCCGGCGCCGTGGTGCGGTTCGAGGTCGAGGACCAGGGCGCCGCCCTGCCCCGGATCGTGGCCGGCCTCGGCGACGACCAGGCCGTCACCGGCCGTGGCCTGTTGATGGTCGAGGCCCTGGCCGAACGGTGGGGGAGCGACCCGTCGGGCACCGGCAAGGTTGTCTGGGCCGAGCTCGCCCTGCCGGTCCCGCTGGACCCGCCTGCCATCGCGGCCCAGGCCCGCCAGGCCACCGCCCGCAGCGACTACATGCGGGCCGCGTCCATGGGCACCGCTCCCCGACGGATCCCGATCGTGCCCGGGGCCCGCCGCGCTCGTTGAACCCGCCGAGCGCCTTCACCAGGGCGTGCGGCTGCGCCTGCTCCACACCGCCCGGCACGAACACCCCCACGGGCCGGGCGCCGCACGGTGAAGCCCTCGGGCGGCCGGGCCCGTACACAGCCCGGCCGCCCGGCCACGCGGATCGGCGCGCTACTTCCCGGCCGCCGCCGCGTCCCGGGCCTGCCGCAGGTGCTTGAGGAGGCCTTCGAGCAGGGCGTTCAGGGCCGCCGGGGCGGGGACGTCGTGCATGTCGATGCGGCTGCGCTGCGGGCCGATCTGCCGGTGCAGCACGTCGTCGCCCTGGGTGCGGAAGTCCTCAAGCTTCTTGAGGTAGTCCTTGTCGGTCCGGCCCCACCCCGCGACGCTGCTGGCGACCTGGGCGAACCCCTTCACGCCGAAGGCCGGCGGGACGTGGTCGATGATGGCGCGCAGCAGCGCGTGGCAGGACAACGGCTGCTCGTGCCGGTAGTTGAAGTTCAGCTCCTTGCACTGCTGGACCAGCTTGTCGGTGAAGAAGCGGCCGGCGCCGTCGAGCTCGGCCAGCTCGTCGATCAGCGCCTCCTTGACGTAGACCGCCCCGGACGGCTCCGGCGCGACGGGAGGTTCGGCCGGTTCCTCCCCGGCCTGGCCGAGCCAGGGCGCCGTGGCGTACTCGCGGGGCAGCGGCACGCCCTGCTCGGCGCGGAAGTGGTGGTAGTTCTGCTCCCAGGCCTGGTCGGTGACGATCCGGGAGACGGTGGCGACGTAGGCCTCCAGATCGGTCGCCTCCGCGTACTCCTGGATCTCCCGCTTGATCTCCTTGGCCCACGCCGGGTCGTCAGGCAGGTTCGGGCCCCGCCCGCTGCCCCGCCAGGTGCTGGGCTCACCGTCGAGGATCTGCGGGAGCGCGGCGATGAACTCGGCCTTGAGACCGGGGATGGCCTCGGCCAGTTCCGGCGAGTTCAGCCAGGTCTGCGTGACCGCGGTCGGCGACGGCACCGCGGCGCGTTGCAGGGCGATCATGTGGTGCAGCACCCGCAAGAACGGGTCCGCGAGGAGGGGGCGCAGCTCGCCGAGCACCAGGGCGGCCGCGACCGTGAGCCGGACCGGTTCGTCGTCGCCGAGCATGCGCCAGTCGTGCCCGGTGGTGAAGCCGTAGGAGGGGCCGAGCGTCCCGGTGCTTCCGACGCGGGGCAGGGAGGCGATGACGGCGCGGGCGTCGATCCCGCGCTGGTCCATCCGCTTGACCACGTAGTCCCAGATCGGCCAGGCGCCGGTCTGCGTGTAGGGCGTGGCGATCTCCAGCAGCAGCGCGGTCTGCTCGGTGGTGAGCTCGCTCGGCAGGGCGCTGGGCGGCTGGTTGGGCGGGGTGACGCGGACGAGCTCGCTGGACAACGGTGCCTCACTCGCTGGGTCAGGAGAGCGGAGAAGAGCGGGACGCGGAACGGTCGACCCCGAAAGCGGCCGGGGCCCTTCGGCGTTGGGCGCGCTTCGACAGGACGACCACCTCGGCGGTGATCGACTCCGCCGCCGAGGTGGCGACCAGACTACGCCGCCGGGTGGCCCGTTTCGTACCGGTTTCCTGGCCCTGGCCGGACCTTGCCGCGCAGGCCTGGCTGTGGGGCCACCCGTCGAACATGCGGTCACAGTGAGGCGTATGTGCGGCGAAAAATGTTGCGCACCTTGCGATGTTCTGTGCTACCTTTCTGGATAGGAGGTATGTGATGTCTGAGATTTTCGCGGCGGTGGACGCGCTGCTGGCCAAGGCCCGGGACGGCGGTGACCTGCCGGAACCGGCCGAGCGGGAGCGACTGCGCAAGGCCGCCGGCCTGACCCAGATCGAGGTGGCCGAGGCCTTGAAGACCCGGCGGGAGACGTTCGCCAAGTGGGAGAACGGCACCGCCCAGCCGCGGGCCCCCAAGCGCGGCGCCTACGCCTTCCTGCTCGCGGGCCTGGCCGACATCCACGGCACCCAGGGCCCCGACGGCTGGCTCACCCTCGCCCGCCAGGCCCGCCCCCTCGACACCAGCACCGACGCCACGGAAGGGACGTGACACCCTGATGGACCGCAAGACGTACACCGCGAAGGTCGCCGAGCTGCGCCCGCTGCGCGAGGAGATCGGCAAGGCCGAGAAGACGGTCGCGGCCGCGCAGGCCGCGCTCGACAAGCTCAACTTGCAGCGTGCCCGCCGGATCACCGAGCTCGCGGGGTACGAGGGCGCCCAGGCGCCGGCCATCGCGAAGGCCTCGGGCCTGTCGGTCGGCGACGTGGTGCGGATCGCCCCGCTGCTGGACCCGACCCCGGCCGCCGTCCGTGCCGCCAAGGCCGACGACCAGGCCGCGGCGCCCGTCGAGGCGTCGAAGGCCGAGCTGGTCGCCGAGCCCGCCGTCGCGGTTGCCCCGGTGCTGACCCGCCCCGCCGCCGTCGTCGAGCAGCCGGCCCCGGCCGCCCCGGAGACCGAGGCGCCGATCGAGGTCGAGGACCAGGCCGTCGTCGAGCAGCCCGCCCCGGCCGTGCCCGCCGTTGCTGCGCCGGTTGTCCCGGCGGCTTCGGTCGCTCCGGTCGCTGCGGTGGATCGGCCGGCCGTTGCCGCCGGTCCGCGTGAGCTGCCCACCCTCCCCGAGGGCCCGGCGGGCGCGCGGTTCGAGGCCGCGACCACGGGCCTGGTCTCCAAGCGCCCGAACTTCACGCAGCAGGCCCGCAGCACGGTGTTCCTGGACGCCGCGACCGGCGACCTGGCGGTGCGCGACCGCGTGGTGCGCCTCGACCTCGGCGCCCGCACCCCCGGGGAGATCCTGGACGCCGTCCTGGCGACCGCGCCCGGTACCGAGCGCATCTACATCACCGCCGGCGCCCCCTGGCACGACGGCGCCGAGCGCTACAGCACCCTCAAGGACGCCGTGGCGGCCTGGCTGAACACCCCCAGCGAGCGGTGGACCACCGCTGTCGGCTCCGGCCGGGACAAGCTCGCCGGGCACTTCGTCCACCAGCGTCAGCCGGTTGGCCGCTACGCCCCCGCGGCTGCGCCGGACGGCGCCAGCACGGAGATCCGCTCGATGGGGGAGTGGTTCGACCCGGATGGCGCCGACGTGGTCACCTGCCGTCAGGCGTTCACCCTGCTGTGGCAGGCGCTGCGTCGGCACTGGGACGACGCGGTCCTCATGGGTTCGCCGTCGCAGACCGGGCGTGACCTGTGGTCGCGCACCATCCCGACCACGGGCAAGTGGGCCGGGGGCTACCCGGTGCTGTCCGAGGAACTGCGCGGCCTGCTGCACGCGACCGGCGGGCAGGGCCGGACCGAGCTGATCCTGCCGCCCCGCGTCCCGGAGCAGCTGCCCGCCCTGGTGGAGTACGACCGCACCTTCGCCTACGCCAAGCACCTGTGGAAGTCGCCGGTGGGCACCCCGCGCCGGATCACCGCGGCCGCGTTCGCCGCGATGACCGGGCAGGAGCAGGTCAAGGCGCTGATGTCCTGCTCGCACTGGAACGTGCGCGTGACCGTCCCGGCCGACTGGAACCACGTCGGCCTGCTCCCGGCCCCGGTCACCGGTGACCGCGCCTGGATCTACCCCTCGGAGCCGGGCACCACCTTCACCACCTGGGCGGGCGGCGCGGAGGTCTACCTCGCCCTGTCGAACCACCTCGCCCCGTGGAAGGTCGAGATCCTGGGCGGCCTGCTGTTCGAGGACGGCAAGCCGCTGGACGAGTGGGGCAAGCGGTTGAAGTCGGCGTGGGCGGACCTGACCAACCTCTCCCGCATCCACGGCGACGAGCGGCAGCGGCAGGCGGCCTACCTCGCCTCCCGTGCGGTCCGCTCGGTGCTGCTGTTCGGCCTGGGAGGGTTCGCGCAGCGCCCGCGCCTGGTCTCCGGCACCACCCCGGTCGGCGAGGCGCTCCCGGCCGGGGTGGAGATCCTCGGCCAGGCGGGCGACGTCGTCACGTGGCAGCGGCAGGCCGGCTTCTCCCGTGACCCGTACGCGCATCCCGAGTGGGCGGCGTACGTGTGGTCGGGGGCGCGGGCGGCGCTGCTGGACATGAAGTACCGCGACGGCAAGGAGGTCGTCGGCTACGCCGGTGCTCTCCACGCCAAGCCGGGCACGGTCGTGTACTTCGGCACCGACGGCATCGCGCTGACGGAGCGCCAGCCCTGGCCCTACCGGGGCGAGCCGGGCGACTACCTCCTCAAGGGCCACCTGACCGGCCCCGTCGAGCACCCGACCAGTCAGGAGCAGTACCTCAAGCTGCGCGGCCTGGGCCGCGCCGAACTCGCCGAGAAGGGAGCTGACCAGTGAGCCCGGCCGACCCGAACAACCCGAACGAAGCCGCCAGGCTCACCCAGGAGCTGATCGACCAGGGCTACACCAAGCGCCAGGTCGCCAAGATGCTCGGCCGCGACGCGAGCCTGGTGTCCCAGTTCTTCACCAAGGGCAAGGGCAAGGCGTTCGTCGGCGCGCTGCGCCAGGTCGTGCGCGCGGTGCGCGGCGGCGAGCGGGACGAGGAGGCGCTGTCCGGGATCGCGGAGGCGAACACCACCCGCCGCCGCACCAAGACCGGGCAGAAGGCCCGGGTACGCGGCAAGGACGTCGTCGGCGAGGCGGGCGGCTCGATGGCCGGCCGCGCCGGGAAGCAGGCCATCAAGTCCGGCGCCTCCCACCTCGCTCCGGTCGTGCACGAGACCGGCCAGGCCGGCGGCCGCCTCGCGTTCACCGTCCGGATGAAGGCCAACCAGTACGTCCACTCGGCGGGGTCGGAGCAGGACTCCCAGGGACTGCGCCGCGGGTTCATCCCCCGCGCCGACGGCACCGAGGAGCGCACCTACGGCTCCGCCAGCACCGGCGGCTTCGACGCCGCCGAGTGGTCCCAGCGGGTCGCCGACCACCACGGCGACGTTACCGAGGCCATGCGGGCCTGGATGGTGGAGACCGGCCGCGCCGTCGAGGACGCCGACATCGCCTACCTCGAGGTCCGCGGCTGGATCCCCGAGGACCAGCAGTAGGCCCGGCCGGCCTCTCCCCAACCATGACCTGGCCCCGGGGAGAGGCCGCCCGTGCCGACCCTCCCACACCACTGCCCGCACCGGCCCCGCCGTCTCACCATCCGAAGGAGTACCGCAGCCGTGGAGACCACGACCACCACCACCGCCGAGCAGGACGTCCCGGCCGGGCTGCGCCCGCAGCCGGAACTGCCCGTGCCCGCCCAGCCGCTGGGCACGATGGTGCCCGTGACGCTGCACTGGTTCCAGAAGGACGCGGTCGCGGCCGCCGTGCGGGAGGTGAAGACCGGCGGGCGGGCGACGCTGGTCCTGGCCACCGGCTCCGGCAAGACGCTGATCGCCGCCAACTGCGCCCGCCGCCTGGCCGCTCGCGGCCGGACGCTGGTTTTGGTGCCGACGATCGAGCTGCTGGAGCAGACCGCCGAGTCGTGGTCGCTGCTGGGCGGGCGCCGGGGCCTGGCGGTTGCGGCGTGCTCGCGGGAGGAGGCGCTGGAGAGCGCGGAGGCCGGCGGCCGCATCCACGCCCAGGTGACCACACAGGCCGCCCGGATCACCGACCTCGTCAACGGCGCCCCCGACGACCAGCCGGTCACCGTGTACGCCACCTACGCCTCGCTGGAGCGCATCGTCGAGGCCCACCAGGGCTGGGGCCTGGCCCAGTGGGACCTGGTGATCATCGACGAGGCCCACCGCACCGCCGGTGCCGAAGGGAAGGCGTGGGCGGTCGTCCACGACGACGCCAAGGTCCCGGCGAAGCGTCGGCTGTACTTCACCGCCACCCCGCGGATCGCGGACGACCGGCGGGCGAAGGACGGCCTGGCCGACCTCGCCGACGGCCAGGAGCTGCCCGCCCTCTGCTCCATGGACTCGGAGGAGATCTACGGCAAGACCGTGTTCACCTGGACCCTCGGCCAGGGCATCGAGCACGGCTACCTCGCCGACTACCGCGTCCTGGTCCCCGTCGTCACTGACGAGGACCTGCGCGAGCTGCTGAACCTGCCCGCCGTCGCCGACCTGCGCTCCCAGCGCAGCAACGAGGAACTGCTGCGCCTGGCCCTGCAGATCGCGGTGCTGCGCGCGGTCGCCGACCTCGGCCTGCGACGGGTCATCACGTTCCACTCCCGGGTGTCGGCGGCGCGGGAGTTCGCGAGCACCCTGCTGGACGCCTCCGAGCTGCTGGAGGACGCGGAGCGTCCGGAGCGGATCTGGGCGAAGGCGGTGGCCGGCACCGACCGGCTCAAGGACCGCCGGGCCGCGTTCGCCGACTTCAAGGCCCATACCGGCGAGGACGGCGAGGAGTGCGGCATCCTCTGTAACGCTCGGCTCCTGTCGGAAGGCATCGACGTCCGGGCTGTGGATGCTGTGTGCTTCGCGGATCCGAAGTCGAGCGTCATCGACATCGTCCAGGCGGTCGGGCGGGCGCTGCGCCAGTCCTACCGGCAGGGCAAGGTGTCCTGGGTCATCATCCCGGTCTACCTGCCGACCCCGGAGGTCGGCGACGACACCGCCACCGCGCACCCGGCCGAGGTCCACGACGCCGGCGAGGCCGTGAAGGCCGAGGCCGACGCCGAGATCGAGGCCTCCTCCTTCCGCACCATCTGGCGGGTCCTGCGCGCCCTGGCCGCCCACGACGCCCGGGTGGTCGGCCGGATCACCGAGCTCCGCGCCTCCCGCTCCCAGGGCACCGCGCACACCACCGTCACCAAGGCGGCCGAGAGCCGGGCCACCGGGGACGAGGACGGGGAGGGCGAGGGCGAGGGCGAGCAGAAGCCGGCCCCGGTCGAATCGCCGATCGACTGGCTCAAGATCAACGCGAAGCAGCACGCGGCGAAGATCCTCCAGACCGTCAAGCTGCGGGCCTTCAACCCGCGCGCGGTCGAGTGGCAGCGCATGCACGCGGTCGCCGCCGTGTTCCACCTCCAGCACGGCCACCTCGACCCCACCGACAAGACCAAGCACGCCGAGCTGATCTCCTGGCTCACCCGCCAGCGCCACCTCTACGGCCAGGGCCTGCTCGATGCGGCCCGGGTGTCCGAGCTGGACACGCTCGGCATGATCTGGTCGAAGAACGCCAACGCCTGGGAGCGCGGCTACGCCTACGCGAAGGCGTTCCACCACCAGCACGGCCACCTCGCCATCCCCGCCACCGCGAAGCTCGACGACTACGCCGTGGGCGCCTGGATGCGCCGCCAGCGCAAGGCCGACAACCTCACCACCGACCAGGTCGCGAAGCTGGACGCGCTGGACGAGCTGTGGCGCCTGGAGCCGGACTGGAACAGGTCGTACCGCCGCCTGCTCGCCTACCTCGCCGCCGGCGGAACCCTCGACGGCCCCGCCAACCGCACCGGCGGCGAAGCCGACCCCGCGTTCCGCCCCGGCACCTGGCTCCGCAAGCAGGACAAGGCCCGCACCGAAGGGAAGCTGACCGACCACCAGGCCGCGCTCCTGGACGCGCTCACCCGGCACGCCGAGACCGTCACCGGCTGACCCACCCCGCAAGACCCCGCCGTCCCGGCCCACCGCAGGCCGGGACGGCCGCCCGTACCCGTCCCCGACCCCCGGAGGCACCGCGCGATGACCGACACCACCCGCCCCAACCCGGCCACCCCGCCCCGGCTGGAGCTGGCCCTGCCCAGCAGCCGGCCCGCGCCCGCCGACCGGGACCTGGGCCGCCCGATCCTCGACTCCCCGCTCGTGCGCGGCTCGGTGTGGCTGCGCTGGTCCGGCCACGACGGCATCCGCACCCTCCACCAGGGCGCCGACCCGGCCCGCGGCTGGACCGAGAAGGACGTCGACGGCCTGGACGGCTGGGTGGCCCTGGTGGACGGCCGGGTCGTCCTCGGCACCCGCCCGGACGGCGGCCTGCCGGAGCCCGTCGTCCACGCCGAGGCATGGGAGGCCGGCGCGACGCTGCACACCGCCCTCACCCAGCACCCCGTCGAGGCCGACCACGCCCGGGACGAGGACGACGACCAGGAGCACGGGCTGCTCGGCGGCGTCCGCAGCCGGGTCCGCCGCCGGGCAGCCGGGATGACCCCGGAAACCCTCCAGCAGGCCCTGCACCGGGCCCAGGACGACGAGCGCGCCGCTGACCGGTACGCCGACGCCGGAGACGAGACCGCCCACGACACCGCGACCACCGCCTTGGCCGAGTGGCAGCGCGTGCGCGACCACACCGCCGAGACCCGGGCCGAGCGCTACAACCCCGACCACGACACCGCCCTCCAGCACGCGCTGCGCCGCGAGCGCCACCGCCACGACGTCGCCGCCTGCGCCCGTGAGGCCGCCCACCAGGCCCGACAGACCACCGACCTGGCCCACCGCCGCCTCGCCGGCACCGCCGCCCAGCCCCTCTACACCGCCCTGGACCGGGCCGGCCTCTACAACCTGAGCGACGACGACCACCAGGCCGTCCGCGAACTCACCCGCACCCTCGACCCCGCCACGCTGCGCCAGGTCACGAGCTGGCTGGAGCGCACCCGTGCCGCAGCCTTCGCGCTGCGCGGCACCGAGCAGGCCCCGCCCGTCCGTCCCAGGGCGCGCCGCAGCCAGTTCTGACGGCCCCTCGGGGCCCCAGGCCCTGCCACCGCCGAGCGCGGCCCAGCCGGAAGTCACCGGCTGGGCCGCACTGCTCTGTCGACAGCGCGCCCGGTTGTCCACAGCCGACCCCGGCCAAGGTGGCGCCATGACGACGAAGAAGACCACAGCGCCCTGCCAGGCCCACGCCGCAGACAGCTGGGACACCTGCCCGGTGACGGAGCTGCGCACCGTCCAGACACGACTCCTGGCGCTGCTGGACCGCTACGCAGACGGCCCGCTGAGCATGGACTACCGGTTCAGCCCGAACGAGACCACCCAGCGGGCGATCCGCCTGCTCGCAGCCCTCCTGAACGTGCCGCCCAGAGCCGTACGCCGCCACGCCCGCGGCTCCCGCTGGCCGGCCGGCCGCAAGCTGCGCCAGGCGGTGAGCCACCAGACGCAGGAGGAGTTCTGCCCCGTACGCCTGGCCGAGCGAGCAGCCAAGCAGGCCTGCGCGGAAGCGGCGGATGCCCGGCGCCGAGCCGCCCGTGCGAGCCACGGAGAGAAGTAGCTCATCCTCCACCGTCTGGTGTGACCTGTTGGTGGGTGTGGGCGTCAAATGGCCCTGTAGGCCAAGTTGTCTGGACCTTTGGTTGGGTCTGTCGAGGGTTCTTCGGCGGGTGGTGTCGGGCGGGGTTTGGTGACTGTGTGTGGTGATCGGGTGGGGTCCGGGGGCGGGGTCGGCCCGCTCGGCCGGGTGGGGCCGGTTTCTGGCGTATGTGTGGGCCGGAATCCGTTCAGATTGTTTTGTTGAATTGGTCGTTTCAGTTTTCTGGATTCTGGCTGGAATAAGTGGGTGAGGGGTGTTGGTGGGAGTCGGTGTTCGGTTCCTGGCCGGGGTGGTCCGGGCCGGGTCTCGGCGGTCGGGCTCCCGGGTGTGCGCCGGTCTGTCACTTGCTGCTGTCCGGAGTGGGAACCCGCGGGGCAGCTTGGACGCTGATGCGCACGTACCCTGCACGACGGCCCGGTCTCCGGGCGGCGGAGAGGAGCCACGCGCGGTGAGCATGCCCCCTGCTGACGGCCAGAACGGGATGGTCTTCCACCCGACCACGCTCAAGTGGGGCCGTGAGACCTACTCGCGGTATCCCGAGCCGGTGAGTTGGTGCTGCCACGGCCACGTGCCGGGGCTCGGCCCCGCCACTTACCGGCGGGCCGTGTCCGTGCACGAGGCCGGCCACACGGTCGTCGCCCTCCATGTGGGGATGCACGTCAAGGGAGTCGAGATCGCCGGGCGCACCCAGGACCTGGGTTGCGGGCCGCGGCTGGAGCTGGAGGGCACCATGAGTCCAGGTGCCTACGAACTCGCGCACTCGGCGGTGGTCAAGCAACTGGCGGCTGGGGAGCGGGCTGAGCAGCGCTGGCTCCGGGACCACGGCCTCTGGACCCAGGACCGGGCGTGGGCGGCCGAGATGGGAGCTCTGCACGACCGCGATGCGGCGATCCCCAGGCTTCGGATGCGCACTGGTAGCGATGACCCGGCGACCCTGCTCTGGGCGTACGTCTACTTCGGCGACCAGGTCGAGGAGGTTCTCGAGCAGCATTGGGTGGCAGTGCTCGCTGTGGCTGAGGCACTTGATGAGGAGGGCGAGCTGACTGGCGACCAGGCCGCGGCGCTCGCCGGCCTGCCGAACCCGGCATCGGCCTGACCTGGTGCTCGGTGGTCTGGTGGTGGGGTGCAACGCGGGGTGCAACGCGGTGTTGCGCTCGGGTGCAACGCGGGGCTGTGTTGCGGGTCTGACCAGGTGTTATGTGGCTGGGAGGGTGCGGGGTGGGCGTGTTGCGGTGCCGTGTTGCACCAGCTGCGCCGGTCCGTCGGCCTCGACGCCTGCCCGCTGCTGCGCCCTGCCCGCCCTCCTGGCCGCCGTCCTGGCCGCTGTCCAGGCCGGTGCCCCCTTGGAGGCGCCCTGGCGGTCGGTCCAGGCTGCCGTCCTGGCCGTCCTGGCCCCTGGGGTCGCCCGGCCGTCTCCGGGCCCGTCCTGGCCGCCGTCCTGGCTGTCGCGCCGCTGCGCCCTGCTAGGCCGTCTTGTCCGGTGTTCGGTTTGGTGGTGCTGCTCCGGGGATTGCTCCGTTGACGCCGCGCGGGATTTTCCGGGCGGTCAGACTTGGCGGTCGTGGTGTCGGCGGCGAGGGCCGTAGGCCCCTTTCCTGTATGCCTGAATTGGATTTCGGCTCGCTGCGCCGCTCGGGGCTTTCGGGTTGCGTCACGGAAGGGAGCGGGAAGGGAATTCGTATCCTCGCCGGGAGGACGACCGGATAGGCCCGTGATGGACGGTGTCCGGGTGGCTGGCTGTTCACGTCTCGGGCCCGATCGAAAACCGGTAGGATAGAGCCGTTCGGCGTTCCGGAAAACGCCGCCGGATACGCTTCGTCCGTCGGTTCGGTATCTGCGGTTGAGGGCCCGTCAGGGGCCGTCGTGCGGGGCGCCCGTGAGGGCCCGCCACGGGGCCGGGGAGGACCGAGCCGGACGGGCGGGCCCGGAGGTGGCACCCGAGGGCCGCAGGCCACGCCCCGAGGGCGGCGGATGGGCCGACAGCCCAGCAACCGCAAGGCGGAACCGGTCATCGGCCGGGGGAGCGGGCCGGGGGTGGGGTTGTGACTAGTACAGGAAGTTTGCGACACATCGTCAACGCCCGGTGCCGCAGGCCCGGGCCGGCACCCCCTTCCGATCGGGGGAAGGGGGTGCTACCCGAATTTCGCGTCACATCGTCAACGCTCACCCCGGGCGCAGCCCGGGAAACCCTGTCAGCCAATCGGCCCGTAGGGCCGCTGAAAGGCCAGCCCGGGAAAGCCGGAAAGCCGACCGGTTGACGGGCCGTAGGCCCGGGACAATGCCCCGGGAATGGCGGAGCGCAGCGACGCCCGACGCCCACCCCAACGGCGCGTGCCGCGCCCACGAATTCGGCCACCGGCGAATTCCCCCAGCCACCCGCCGCCCGCCGAGGCGCAGCCGAGGCCACACCACGCACGGTGACGCCGTAGGCGGCACCCCCCGGCTGACGCCGCGTCAGCGGCGCCCCGGCCGCCAGGCCGGGGGTAAGGCCCTCTAGGGCCTT
>NZ_JBEOUK010000033.1:0-98200 GCF_040304045.1 Kitasatospora sp. NPDC094016 | reverse complement strand
CGCCCTCCACGGCCGCCCGGTGGAGCCGGGCAAGCTGATCCATCACAGCGACCACGGGTGTCGGTACACGTCCATCAAGCTCACAACCCGCCTGCCCAAGGCCGGGATCGAGGCGAGCATGGGCACGGTCGGTGACTCGTTCGACAATGCTCTGGCGGAGAATTTCTGGAGCGTGCTGAAGACCGAGTGTGTGCGCCGCACGACCTTCGCGACCCGCACGGACGCCGACCTGGCGCTGTTCGCCTACGTCGACGGCTGGTACAACACCCGGCGCATCCAGAAACGTCTCGGCTGGCTCAGCCCGGACGAGTACGAGGCGAAGCACTACGCCGACCAGGCGACGGCCGAACCAGTGATCGTCGAACCACCCACACCCGCCCTGACCAGTTAATCAGCACCTCCCGCACACCAGGGGAAGCCCAGTGGGAGTAGATGATCCCAATGACCCCACCAGGCATGTAGGCACCGCAGATCTCAAACACGGCCTCAGTGGGCGTCCGATGTTGATTTCGGCGGGTAATTTTCAGGCGGTTTGCACCGTTTTATGGCCCACGGACATGACCTGAAACACCCGGGCACTCCTGGCTAATCGGATGCTTCTATCCCGTTGCTGGACCAGACGGAATCCGAGCGACACATGCGAACCAAACGGGCGACCCGCTTACCCCTTTAGAGCGCGCAAATGATCCCTAAGGCGCGAATCGTCCCAGAAGTCGTTAACCTCAATAGCGGTACATCGCCACTGAACATCCCTAGATGCCTGCTCAATCGGCGTTTCCGTAGGCATTGTTGGGTTCGCGAGTGCGGCCCTTCTGGTCATTCTACCGCGTTGGTTGCGTTGCACCTGGGCATCGCCGCTGGATTGTGATTGCCGTAGCACAGGTCGACCAAGCCCCTAACCTGGGAAGTACCGTGAATCGCATGGTGTGTGGAGCTTCATCGGCCGCTCCGGCGAGGAGATCACCCAGGCCCGCGAGGACTGGATGTCCACCGCCCGCTTCGGTGACGTCCACGGCTACGCCGGCGACCGGCTGCGGGCGCCGGAGCTCCCCGCCCTTCCGCTGAAGGCGCGGGGGCGCGTGCGCTGAGGCGGGGAGACGGGGTTCGCGGTCGCTAGCGTTCGTCGGTGAGGTCGCGTACGAGGGTGCTGCTCATCTGGGGGAGTTCGCCGTACTCGGGGTCGTCGCCGGCGACGGGGAGTTGGTGGATCACGGCCGCGAGGCGGGGGGGCAGCTTCACGTCGAGGCCGTAGTGGCACCGGGCGAGGATGTCGGTGAGCACCTGGGCCGGCAGCAGGGCGTGAGGAGTGCTCAGGACGCGCTGTGGCGGGCGGGGTTTGGTGGCCAGTGCCTCGGCCTGTTGGCGCCAGACTTCCGCGTCCAGGAACTCCCCGAGGCTGCGGTGCAGCAGGCTCAGGAACGACGCGGAGGTGTAGGAACCGCCGCCGGCCGCGAACTGCCACCAGAACTGGGCGCCGTCGCGATGGCCCGCGACGTACAGCAGCGCGCCGAGGACGAGGGCGCCCTCGGGGTGGATCTGCTCGCCGTTGACGAGGAGGCCCAGGGAGGCCGCGGCGGACGGCATCGAGAGGACCAGGGACGCGGCGAGGTCGAGTTCGTGGGCCGCCTGCTTGTGCTCGGAGGACAGCGGACTCGGGGCGGTCAGCAGCCGCTCCCAGGAGACGCCCGTGCCCCCTGGCTGCGGCCGCGGGGCCCGGGTGGGCAGGTGGATGCCGGCCATGTTCGGGTGCAGGGCCCGGTCGTGCTCGGTGCTCACCGGTTCTCCCCGCGTCGGCCGCCGAGCGCCGCGGCCAGACGGTCGAGAGCCTGGCTCGCGGTCGAACGGACGTTGGCCTCGGTCGTCCCCAGGCAGTCGGCGATCTGCTCGTCCGGCAGGTCGAGCAGGTACCGCAGCACGATCACGTCGTGCCGCCGCTCGGACAACCGCCGCAGCGCGACGTACAGTTGCTCGTGGGTGCCGCCGGTCTCCATCAGGTGCTGCGCCCGTTCGGCGGCGATCCGCACGGCGTAGACCCACCCGGGGACGCACGGCTGGGTGGGCAGCGGCTCGCCGTTCATCATCAGTTCCGCCAGGGCGGCACCGATCTCCTCCTTGAGGATCGTCCAGGCGTGGAACGGCGGGATCTTCTCGCGCAGGATGCGCGGCCACTCCTTCCACACGCGGACCTTCGCGATCTCCACCGCTCTGTGTGCGGCGTCGTCGTCGCGAAGGCGCGCGCGGGCGAACCCGCTCCACGCCCCCTCGTGCGTGTCGCAGAAGGCGTCGAACGTCAGGCGGTCCCGGTCTCCGACCACCCAGTCGCTCTCGGTCACGTCCCATTCCTCCCCTGCGGCACGCCTGTCGGCTGCCGTCCGGCGCGGGCCGCCGACCGTGGCTGAACCCCACGGCCGTACGGCGGTCACGGCGGGAACTCGCTTCCCTGGTAGGAACATTAAGGCGGATTGGATGCCGAGATGTTAAACCGCGACAAGGTGTTTCGAGATCAGACATAAGGTGCGACGGTGATGGAGATACCGTGTCGGAACATGGTCAGAGTGAGTCACTACATGCTCTGATTCGGTCGTCCTGCTGCACGGTCGCGTCGTCACCGGCGGCGGCCCTTGATTGGCCGTTCGGGCGTGTGGGCATAGTGGAAGGGGCCGCGCCAGGGTTCGCCACCGCTCGCCACGGTGGCGCGGGCGCGGATCGGTCCTGTCCTGCGCAGGGCGAGTCGATGACGTATCAGGGGGAACGCATGACGGACGGCACCGCCAGGACCGACGACGTAGAGGTCAACCTCGACATACACCTGGCCCACTCGGCACGGATGTACGACTACTACCTGGGCGGCACGACGAACTTCCCCGCCGACCGTGAGGCCGCCGGCCGGGCCCTGGCGGTCTTCCCCTACGCCCGCTCCGCCGCGCGCGCCAACCGTGCCTTCATGCGCCGGTCGACGCAGCTGCTCGCCGAGGCCGGGATCCGGCAGTTCCTCGACATCGGCACCGGGATCCCCACCTCGCCGAACCTGCACGAGGTCGCGCAGTCGGTCGCACCGGACGCCAAGGTCGTCTACGCCGACAACGACCCGATCGTGCTCCTCCACGCCCAGGCGCTCCTGCGCGGCACCGAGCAGGGCGTCACCGCCTACGTGCAGGCCGATGTGCGCGAGCCCGGAGACCTGTTGGACTCGGCCCGGTCCATCCTGGACTTCACCCAGCCGATAGCGCTCAGCATGAACGCCCTGCTGCACTTCGTGCCGTTCGACGCCCAGCGGATCACCGAAGGCCTCAAGACCCAACTGCCCAGCGGTTCCGCGCTGGTGGTCAGCCACTTCACGCAGGACTTCGCCGCCGAGGAGACCGCTCGGCTCATCCAGGTCTACACCGCCGCGGGAACCCCCGTCGCCGCCTGCACCCGCGACGAGTTCGCGCAGTTCTTCACCGGCTGGAACCTCCTGGAGCCGGGCGTCGCGGCCACTCCGCGCTGGCACCCGGCGCCCGCGGACGACACCGAGCACATCACCGACGCAGCGGCCTCCTGTTACGGGGCCGTCGCCATCCGCCCCTGAGTCGTTCTCCCAGTCTGGCAGCTCCGAAGTCCGGATGTTCAAGCCCGTACATCGGCATTCCGGGACCGGGCGGCTCACTCGCGCCCGCCGATCGCGTCGACCGGCGCCGGCCGCAGGGCGGCCCGGGTGGCCACCGCGATCGAATCCCAGGAGAGCGCGACGGTGACCGCCACGATCGCGAGGAGGCCGACGGGGGAGACGGACGGAACGGGTGACTCCGTCAGTCCGAGGCTGGAGCGCCCAGTCACCCGAACGGCCGCCCCCGCGCGGCCTTGAACGCCTCCTGGCCGCCGACCTGGACCGTCAGGTGGCGTCCGACGGCGCCGCGCAGCGCGTCGGCGAGCGCCTTCGGGCCGGTCCCGTCCGCGGACCTGACCAGCACGGCGGTCTGGTCATCGGGTTGCACACCCGGGAAAGGCACTCCCGCCGGAATCAGACGGTCCCACTCCGGGAGTGCGGACGCCACAGTCCAGTCCGATGCGTACGACATCCAGCCCCGGTGTCAGGCTCCTTGACGTGCCGTAACCCCTCGACGCCGTGGCCCAGCGGACCGACCAGCCGTCGGATGCGGCACCCCACGCAGGTTGAGACAGGCTCGGGGAGCCTGCCCGAGACCCGCCGCACCCCATCGTCGTGGCCGAGGAGCGCACGGGGTCGGCCGCCTGAAATCCCCATGAGAGAGATTGTGGCGTCGCAGCAATCACTGACAAGATTTCAGCACGGCATCCTGTTGCGGGAGATGCCGCCGGACCGACCGTGGCTCGACGCACGCCAGGAGGCCGCATGGCACGGGTGAACCTGAGGGCTGCATTCATGAGCGGCCTTTCGTCCACCGTCACGGCTCAGCAGGTCTTCACCAACCGGGTCGACGAAGTGGCCGCATTCGCCCGGTCGGTCGACGAGCTTCACCGGATGCTGGACGAGGCCGAGGTCTCGCCGGTCGTGGACCGCGGGCAGGGCCGCCGCAATGTGCTGACCTTCTACGGCGTGGGTGGCATAGGCAAGACGACGCTCTCCCACGAGTTGGAGCGCCGCCTCCTCGCCGAAGCGCGGGAGAAGGAGCGCGACGACGTGGTGACCGTGCGGATCGATCTCTCGGAGGAGGGCGCCGGCGACATCGAGAGACTGTTGCTGTGTCTGAGGGCCGCTCTGGGCCGGTTGGGGAGCCGTTGGCCGGCCTTCGACCTGGCACTGGCCGCCTACTGGGCTCGCGCCCACCCCGGCGAGGCCTTGCAGGAGTTCCTGGACGCCTCGCCGGCGCTGCGGCGCGCCTCGCGGAGCATCGCGCTGGGCGACCAGATCGCGGAGGCCGTGAAGCAGGTCGACCCGGGTGGTCTGGGAGGTCTGACCGGACTGGCCCACCGGGCCGCGCTGGTCACGTACCGCGCTGTCCGGGACCGGGTGCGGGAGGGCCGGCTGCTGGCCGACTGCGATCTGTTCGCCGAACTGGTCGAGGCGGACGCCGACTACGAGACGCTCTCGTACTTCCCGTACCTGCTGGCCTGGGACTTGGAACGGCAACCCCGGGGCGGTCGGCCGGGCCGGCGGCCCCGGGTGTGCGTCTTCCTCGATACCTTCGAGGTGGTCAACGGTCAGGCCGATCGGGCAGTGGAACGGTTCGTCCAGCGCTGCGCCTATCTGATGCCGAACGTGCTGTTCGTCATCACCGGCCGGAACCGGATCGACTGGGCCGACCCGGGTGCGGGCGGCGAGCTGGACTTCACCGGCCCGGAGTGCTGGCCCCATCTGCACTTCAGCAACGACACGGCCGAACCGCGGCAGCACCTCGTGGGGTACCTGTCGGACTCCGATGCGGACAGCTATCTCCGTGAGGCCCTCGTCCGGGACGGCGAGCCCGCGATGTCGGCGGAGATCCGGGAACGCGTCATCTCCGGCGGCCAGGGGCTTCCCCTGTACCTGGACCTGTCGGTCTCCCACTACGCCGCCCTGCTGGCACGCGGTCGGCAACCTTCCGTGGCGGACTTCGGCGGCTCGTTCACAGCCGTCGCGACCCGGTCGATCAGGGACCTCCCCCGGGAGGAACGCGACCTGGTCCGAACAGCCGCGCTCACCGACCGGGTGGGCGCAGAGCTGCTGCGCGCCGGTCAACCCGGAGTCTCCGACGGGAGCGTGGCACGGTTCCTTCGCCGACCGTTCCTGACACACGACGACGCCTATGCGTTCCCGTACGCGTTGCACATGGCGCTGCGCCAGGCCATCGGCGAGGCGGACCGGACGCTTCCGGACGGTTGGTCGGATCGTGACCGCAGTGAGGTCGCCGCCCGTCTGCTGAGCTGGCTGGGCGAACGGCTGGGCCCCTCCGGCGGGCGGGTGGCGACGGCGCAAGCCCTCGAAACCGGGCTCAAGCTCTCTGCCGAGCACGGTGTCTTCGACGACTGGATGGCGCTGGCCACGCAGCGACTCGTCGAGGCCGGCCAGTGGTCGGAGCTCGGAGCCGGTCTTACCGGCGCCCCGGTGGGCCTCCCCGAGTACCGGGCGATCCGGGCCGCCATCCGAGGAGTCCAGCTCCGCCGGACCGGCCGCGTCGAGGAGGCGATCGAGTTGCTCGGCGGCGCGGCCGGAGGCGTGCGGCACGGTGGTCGAACGGCACAGCTGGTCCGCATCCACCTCGCCCACGCCCTGCGCAACCACGGCGACTACACGCAGGCCGCGGAGATCTACCGGGGCTTGGTGGGGGGCGAGTTCGACGCGGCCGCCCGCTACTGGCTCAGCGACTTCGACTACCTCAACGGGCGGTTCGCGGCCGCTCTCGCCTCCCTGCACGAACAACCGGTCCGTGGCCCGGAGGACGAAGGCGAACGGCTCCGGCTGACCGGGCACATCTGGCGGGTCAACGCCCGCTTCGAGGAGGCGACTTCCGTCTACCACGAGGCGATCGGCCTGGCGAGGCGCGAGGGGCTGGCCGCCGCAGAGGCGAAGGCACTCGCCAACCTGGCGCAGACCGCCTGCTGGTCCGGGGACACGGCAGCCGTCGCCGACGCGGCGGGCCGGGCCCGGGAACTGCTCGACCTGGTGCCCAACCCCGTCGAACTGGTCAAGCTCCGGTCCGCCGAGGCGGTGGCCCACGCCATGGCCGGTGACGTCGGCGCCGCCCGGTCCGCAGTAGGAGACACCCGGCACCTTGCGGACGGGATCGCTTACCGGGGCGGCCACAACCTGGCGGACGTGGCCGAGATCCTCCTCGGCGTCCTCGCCGGTGACCACGAGTGTGCTCGTCGCACGCGATCCGAGCTCGATGCGCGCACCCGTACGTCCGGAGGCAACACCTACTGGGTTCCCATCGCGACCTCCTGGATCGACGGCTCCCTCGCCGCCGCGGAGCACCTGCCTGCCGTCGGCTGGGTGGACGGCCCCGTCGCGTCGTTGGGTCGCTGGGCAGCGGTGGTGACACGTCGATGACTCTCCCCGGCCCCCGCACCTCGGCCGAGTCGTCCGGAGAAAGCAGAGTTCGATGACTGACCTCGTAAGCGTCGGCCTCGTCGGCGTCGGTACCATCGCGCAGACCCATCTCGCAGTCCTGGCCGAACGGGCCGATGTGCTGGTCGAGTTCACGGTCGATCCGAACCGGCCGGAACCGCCCTCGTTCCGTGGAACCACCCCGCGTCACTACGCCGGTCTGGACGACGCGCTCGCGGAGCACCGACCCGATCTGCTCGTGCTCGCCACTCCCACGCACACGCACGCGGAGCTGGCGGCCCAGGCTCTCCGGCTCTCCACGGCCAAGGTGCTGGTCGAGAAACCCCTTGTCCACGACCTCGCCTCGCTCGGGCGGCTCCGCGCGCTGGACGAAGCGGTCGACGTGCGGGGCCGGTTGTTCACCGCGCACCACTTCGCCTTCTCGCCGGAGGTCGGCTGGGCGGCGGAACTGCTTGCCGAGCACCCCGAGTGGGGGCCCGTCACGACCGTCACCTCCGCGTTCTACGACCCCTACGTCCTCAAGGGCACCGATGCCTACGAGTCCTACGGCTCCAGCTGGATGGACTCCGGGGTGAACCAGCTCAGCATGCTCACCCGCCTGGTCGACCTCACGGCGCTCACCTCCGTCCGGCAGCTGGACGGCGGCGCCAGCGCGTGGTGCACCGCCGAGTACCTGTCCCGGGGCGAGTCTGGCACCGCACGTCTGCGCAGCAGTTGGCTCACGGGCTCCAGCAGCAAGGAGAGCAGTCTGGTCCTCGGCCGGGCGGGTGTGGAGGTGTGGATCGACCACACCTCCATGACCGGCTTCGCGGCCCGGGACGGCGACCTGCTCGCCGCCTTCGGGACGGACGGTCGGACGGCCCGGAAGGTCGCCCACTACCGGCCGCTGTACGAGAGCCTGCTCTCCGACCGCCCCGACCCGGTCCTCGGGTTCGACGCGGCCGCGAGGATCACCGAGATCCATCACGCGGCGCCCGGCGCGGAGTAGTCCCGGGGCGGGCGGGACGCTGCGACGAGCACCCGCGGGCGCTACCAGGGGGGCAACTCGCCAGCCTGGTCGGCGGCCGCCTTCCCCGGGCCGGTCGTAGCGGTTGAGGAGCCGCAAGGCCCGGCGGTTCGCCTGCAGCCACCGGACGGTCTGCGCGTGGGAGCCTGCGGGGCGCGCACGCGAGCGCACCCGCGTACGGGGGCACGGGGTGTCACGGTTCCTGAAGGTGTGCTCAGGCTTCTTCAGCGGATCTTCAGCGGGTTGGTCGGAGGCTTCTGGGGTCACTCCCCGTCCGCCCCGTCGCAAGTGAGCCCCCGTTGCCCCTGAGCCCGATCCGTGCAGCCCGCGCCACGGCCGAGACCCGGCCCGTGCCCGAACGGCGGCGGCCCGCCGCCGAGGGGGCGGGGGCGGCCCTGCTGCCCTGGGTGCTCGCCGCCGTGCTGTTCGCCGCCTACACCGCGCTGTCCGTCTCCCGTCACCTGCACCTGCGGACGAACGGCTTCGACCTGGGGATCTTCGAGCAGGCCGTGCGCGGCTACGCCGAGGGCCGCGCGCCGGTCTCCGAGTTGAAGGGGCCGGGCTTCCACCTGCTCGGGGACCACTTCCACCCGATCCTGGTCACCCTCGCACCGTTCTACCGGGTCTTCCCCTCCGCGCTCACCCTGCTCGTCGCCCAGGCGGCGCTGGTCGCCGTGTCCGCCGTCCCCGTGACCAGGGCCGCGGTGCGGGCGGTCGGCCGGTGGGCGGGCGGGGGCATCGGGGTGGCGTACGGGCTGTCGGTCGGCCTGCAACAGGCCGTCGGCTTCGACTTCCACGAAATCGCCTTCGCCGTACCACTGTTGGCGTTCTCGCTGGAGCGGCTGATACTCCGGCAGTGGCGGGCGGCGGTGGGCTTCGCCCTGCCGCTGCTGCTGGTCAAGGAGGATCTCGCGGCGACGGTCGCCGTCATCGGCTGCCACCTGTTCTGGCACGGCCGCCGCCGACTGGGCGCGAGCGTCGTCGCGCTCTCCGCCGCCACCCTGCTCCTGGTGCTGCTGGTCGTCATCCCGGCCCTCAACCCGGACGGCGCCTACACCTACCTCTCCAGCGTCGACGGCCCGGCCGGCGACCCCGTGACCAGGCTGCTCCTGCCCGGCGAGAAGTGGCACACCGTTGTCACGATCCTGGCCCCCACCGCGTTCCTGGCGCTGCGCTCCCCGCTGATCCTGCTCGCCCTGCCGACGCTGGGCTGGCGCTTCTGGTCCACCAACCCGTTCTACTGGGGGACGGGCTTCCACTACGGCGCCGTCCTGATGCCGATCGTCTTCCTCGCCTTCGTCGACGCTCTGGTCCGGCTCCGGCTCCGGTTCCGGGCCCGGCACGGACTGCGGCGGTGGACGGTCCGCGGTTCCGTGGCCGTCGGGCTCGCCGTGACGGCCGCCGCCCTGCCCGCCCAGCCCCTCGCGGAACTGGCCCGCCCCGCCACCTGGCAGCGTGACGCGACCGTCGACGCGGTGAGCGCGCTGCTGCGCCGGATCCCGGACGGTGCCGAGGTGGCCGCCGCCAACGGCTTCGCGGCCCAACTCACCGGTCGTACCCGGGTCTACCTCTTCCCCCGCTACCCGGGCGGCCCCGGCGCGCGGCCCGACTGGGTGGTGGCGGCCGACCAGCCGCGGGACGGGCTCCTCCCCGCCCGCGACGAGGTCGAAGCCCTCCGTGCTCTCCCCGCCGCCGGCTACCGCCCCGTCGCGAGCGCCGCCGGCATCACGGTCTACCGGCTCACCGACCCTGCGGGCTGACCAGGGGCGGTGGTGGGACGACGGGGGGCATGGTGACAACTCGGCGCCAACGTGCGGTGGTTGCGCCGACGCGCGCGGGGCCCGCCACGTGCGGGGTGGCCCTGCGCGCGTCGGAGGGGCGACAGGACAGCGCGTCGGAGGGACGGCAGGGCAGCGGGGCGGAGGGGCGGCAGGTCGGCCTGGTGTCAGCTGAAGGTGGCGTCGGCGGTCAGCGTCGAGTGGGCGATGTCCTGGCCGGTTCCGAGCAGGACGTCGACGCAGTTGTCCACGATCGGCTGGTCGCTGGTGACGTCCACGAGCGCGGACAGCTTCTCCCCGGCCAGGCGGGTGGAGGAGCCGGTGACGGTGCCGGTGAGGGTCCCGGCCCCGTCGACCTCGACGATGGCGATGTCGGTGATGGTGCTGCTCGCCTGCGTGCCGTTCTTCAGATTCCAGGTGAAGGTCGCCGAGGAGCCCGGCGCCAGTGCCGGGGGCGTCGCCGGGCTGCAACTGATCGCGTCGAACCTGAGCGTCGCGGTGACGGTGCCGCCCGTCACGGCCGTCGGGCCGTCCAGTGAGTCCTCGCAACCGCTCGCCGTCCCGCCGATCGCCACGGTGGTGGCCTCCGGGCCGGCCGAGAGCGGCGGGCTGAAGCTGACGGCGGCGTTCACGGTGCAGTTCAAGGTTTCCGCGGCGGCCTTCGGGGCGGCGTCGGCGACCGGTGTCACGCCGGTGCACAGGGCGGCGAGAACGGCGGACACGGTCACGGCGCTTCGGCGTACGGACACGTGGATTCCCTTTCTTTCGTCGGACCGGGGGTGAGGCCCTGGCTCTCGGAGCGCGGTGGGGCGGGCCGAAGGGTGACGGTGGCACGGCGCGAGGAATTCCGGCCGTCGCCATCCCGGGGATCCCGCCGATACGCCTCGAATGGTCCAGCACTGCGGTCCGGCCCTCCGCTGAGGGCGCGCGGCGCCCGTCAGGCCACGGGGTCGAGGGCCTGCACGGCCGCCGGCTGTGCCGTGGCCCCGGCGCCCTCGGCCTGCGCGCCCCAGCGGCGGGCCAGGACGGCGCAGACCATCAGTTGCAGTTGGTGGAAGAGCATCAGCGGCAGCACCACCAGCCCGGCCGCCGCGCCCGGGAAGAGGACGGCGGCCATCGGGACGCCGCTGGCCAGGCTCTTCTTGGAGCCGCAGAAGACGATCGCGACCACGTCGCCCCGGCCGAACCCGAGCCGGCGGCCGACCAGCAGCGTCGCGGTCAGGACCAGCCCCAGCAGCGCCGCCTCCACCCCCAGCAGTGCCGCCAGCCGGGGCAGGGAGAGGGCGCTCCACACCCCGCCCACCACGGCGGCGCTGAAGGCGCTGTAGACGACCAGCAGGATAGAGCCGCGGTCGACCAGGCCGAGGACGGCGCGGTGGCGGGCCGTCCAGGCGGCGATCCAGGGGCGCAGCACCTGGCCGGCGGCGAAGGGGAGGAGGAGCTGCTCGGCGATCTCCAGCACGGTGCCCGGCGAGACGCCGCCCTCGGTGTGCAGGAGCACGGCGGCGAGCAGCGGGGTCAGGACGATGCCGAAGAGGCTGGAGAAGGTCGCGCTGCAGACCGCCGCGGCCGTGTTGCCGCGGGCGATGGAGGTGAAGGCGATCGAGGACTGCACGGTGGCGGGCAGCAGGGTCAGGAACAGCAGGCCCTGGTAGAGCTGCGGCGACAGCACCGTCGGCACCAGCAGATGGGCGGCCACCCCGAGCAGGGGGAAGAGGCCGAAGGTGACCGCGAGCACGGTGCCGTGCAGCCGCCACTGCTTGAGCCCCTCCCAGGCCTCGCGGGCGGAGAGCCGGGCGCCGTAGAGGAAGAACAGGACGGCGACCGCGCCGGTGGCGGCGTCCGAGAAGGCCGGTGCGGCGGCGCCGCGGGCGGGGAGCAGGGCGGCCACTGCCACGGTGCCCAGCAGGGCGGCGATGAACGGGTCGACCCGGAGGCGGGCGGGGCGCCGGGGCAGGTGGGAGCGGAGCGGGCGGTTCGGGCGAGGCATGGTTCTCCGCGGTGGCGGTTCGGGTGGGACGGCCCCAGCCTGCCGCCCGCCAGGGTGATTGTGAATCCCGCTGGCGGCACTCACTGTCATCATGATCTGTGATATCAGCGGATAGAATGGCTGGATGTTCGATCCGGTGCAGTTGAGGTCCTTCCTCGCGGTGGCCCAGACCGGCGGCTTCACCCGGGCCGCCCAGCGGCTGGGGTTGCGGCAGTCGACGGTCAGCCAGCACGTGCGGCGGCTGGAGACGGCCGCCGACCGGCAGCTCTTCCTGCGCGACACCCACTCCGTACAGCTCACCAGCGAGGGCGAGGCCATGCTCGGCTTCGCCCGGACGATCCTGGAGGCGCACGAGCAGGCGCTCGGCTACTTCGCGCAGACGCAGGTGCGCGGGCGGGTGCGGTTCGGCGCCTCGGAGGACTTCGTCCACACCGAGCTGCCGCAGATCCTGCGGAGCTTCCGGCGGAGCAACCCCCAGGTCGACCTCGAACTCACCGTCGGCCTCAGCGCCGTGCTCTACGAGCAGCTGGCCGACGGACGGCTCGACCTGGTGCTCGGCAAGCGTCCTCCCGGCGGTGGCTCGCAGGGCCAACTGGTGTGGCAGGACAAGCTGGTGTGGATCGCTGCGGAGGATTTCCGGACGGACCCGGCGGAGCCGCTGCCGCTGATCGTCTACCCGCCGCCCAGCTTCATCCGGGTCCGCGCCCTGGAGGCCTGCGAGCGTGACGGGCGGCCTTGGCGGATCGCCTGCACCAGCACCAGCCTCTCCGGGGTCCGGGCCGCCGCGCTGGCCGGCCTCGGGGTGGTGCCGCACGCCCGCAGCCTGATCCCGTCGGGCCTGCGGGTGCTGCCCGACCAGCCGGGCCTGCCCAGCCTCGGCACCACCGAGTTCGCGCTCACCACGGGGCGCACCACGGCGCGCGGCCCGGCCCGGGTGCTGGCCCAGGCCGTCCTCGCGGACGCATTCCGCCTGCAACGCGCACCGGAGCGGGCGGAGCCGTGACGGGGGGCGACGGCCGGGGGTCGCCCCGGCCGTGGGCGAGCGCGCGGCAGCGGCGAGGCGGCGTGCCGGCGGGTTCCTACCGTCGATGGTGACAGAGAGTCAAGGACGGTGGCCCGAGGCTGACTTCATGCCGCCCTGCCGTTGAACCCGGCGGTTCCCCGGTCGCGTTACGAAGGCTAGAGCAGCCGGCTGACGCGGACAGGGAAAGGTCGGGAAAGATGCGATTTGGCGACATGCTGCACGGACACCGGAAGCACCGGGGCCTGACCCAGCAGCAACTGGCCGACCTCGCCACGCTGAGTGTTCGCGCGGTGCGCAACCTGGAACGGGGCGGGGCGCTGCGGCCCCGGCGGGAGACGGTGCGGCTGCTCGTGGACGTGCTGCGGCTGGACGCCGACCAGCGGGCGCAGTTCGAGTCGGCGGCGTTCTCCGAGGCGCCGGGCGGGGCGGCCCGTGATCGCGGCCCCGGCTTGCGGGTGCCCGGGGCGCGCGTTTGAGTGGGAAGGTACCGGCGGAATCGGGGGCGAGGAGGCGCCATGTCGCACCACAAGTCCAACAAGGACGTCGAAGGCGACCCGGACAGCGGGCACGGGCGCGGTCTGCCCCGGCGGCCCGACGAGGAGGAGCTCGACGAGCGCACCGAGGAGGACCGCGAGGAGGTGGGCCTGCCCCCGGACCCGGACTCGGTCGACCGGCCCGAGCAGGGCCGGCGGTAGGGGTCGGGGCTGGGGCCGAGCTCGGCCGGAGCCGCGCTACGGGCTGGTGGGGTCGCCCGCGCCCCCGGTCCTGGTCGGCCGGGTGTGGACCTTGGCGACGCAGGCCGGGAGGGCGGCGGCGTGGTCGTGGTCCCGGGCCCGGTACGCGCTGGGGGTCTCGCCCACCAGCTGGGTGAACCGCGAGCTGAACGAGCCCAGCGAGGTGCAGCCGACCGCCATGCAGACCTCCGTCACGCTCAGGTCGCCGCGCCGCAGCAGCGCCTTGGCCCGCTCGATCCGGCGGGTCATGAGGTAGCCGTAGGGGGTCTCGCCGAAGGCGGCGCGGAAGCTGCGGGAGAAGTGGCCCGGCGACATCAGTGCGGTGTGCGCCAGCGCCGGCACGTCCAGTGGCTGGGAGTAGTCGCGGTCCATCCGGTCGCGGGCCCGCCGCAGCCGGACGAGGTCGGGTAGGGGGACTCGGGACGCCTGGGGCACGTGTGCCACGCTACCCGCCCGGTCCGACAGGGGCGCGCGGAGGCGTGCGCCGGCCGCCGCCCCGGGCTGCCGCGTCCACGCCCGCGCCCCACCCGCGCTCCACCCGCTTCCGCGTGCCCGTCCCCGCCTCTGCGCCCCCGTCCCGCCCCAGCGCGCTGCGCCCCGCCTCCGCACCCCACCGCCCCGTCCGGACGAATTCAGGTCGAAGGCGGTGTTTTCGAGCAGGGTGGTTGGTATCGGATGAGCAGGCCCTGATTCGAACTGGTGATGGAGCGGGCGTGTCGCTCTTGTCACGCATGCACATGAAGTTTCGTCAATTCCCTTGCGGAGAACTTAGATTGCCGATCTGCTGATGACTCCTGATCGGCCAGGGTGTGATAACCCGTCGATGATGAGAGCGGGACATTGGGACGAACGAGTCAGCGAACAAGGTGCGCCGCGCAGGTCGCGGCGCTGACGGTGGGACTGTCCGCCACGGCGCTGGTGACGGCGCCGGCGGCCTTTCCACAGCCCGGCGACGGGACGGTGACCGTCCGGGTGATCCGGGCGGTGGACACCAGTGGAGTGTGGACACCGGCCCTGGAGCCAGGGCTCGCGGGCGTGAAAGTGACGCTCACGGATGACGCCGGGCTGGCGATCGACGGGGTGACGGCCGCCGACGGGACGGTCACCCTGGCCCCGGCGGCGGCCAAGCCGACCGGGGGCAAGTACCGGGTGCAGGTGGTGAATCCGAAGCCCGGGGTGCTGTTCCCGGCGTTCGCCTCGCGGCAGGGGCTGGACGGCGCGCCGACCCAGCTGAGCAGCAACGAGGAGTTCGTCGACCTCTCGGGCGGCAAGAACGTGGCGTACACCACCGGGCTCTGGAACCCCGGTGACTACTGCCAGAAGAACGCGCCGCTGGTCGCGGCCTGCCAGCCGATGGACCGCGAGGGCGGGGTCCAGCGCACGCTGGTCTCCTTCCCGTACAGCGCGCGCGGCCAGGACGGTGAGGGCGTGACCGCCACGAACCTCGCCACCAACGCCGATACCGGCACGCTGTACGGCATCGCCTGGAACAAGGCCGACCGGCGGTTGTTCTCCTCGGCGGTGGCCAAGCGCACCACCGACTACGGCCCGGGCGGTGCCGGGGCGGTCTACGTCACCGACATCGCGCAGAAGAAGACGACGCTGTTCACCACCGTCCCGAACGCGGGCTCGACGGCCCACGGCGGCGGCACCGACGACGCCTTCCTCGACACGCCGGGCAAGGAGAGCCTCGGCGGCATCAAGATCACCGACGACGGCAAGGACCTGTTCGTCGTCAACCTCAACGACCGCAGGCTCTACCGCTACAACGCCACCCTGCCGGCCGCCGGGAGCCCGACGGCCTCCTACCCGATCCCCGACCCGGGCTGCCCGGCGGCGGGGGACTGGCGTCCGTTCGGCCTCGGCCTCCAGGACGGCACCGGCTACCTCGGCGGAGTGTGCTCCGGCGAGTCCACCGGCAAGCTCACCGACCTGCGCGCGGTGGTCCTGCCCTTCGACCTCGCCACCGGCGTGTTCGGCAAGCCGGTGCTGGACCAGCCGCTGGACTACCCGCGCCAGTCCACCGTCGGTGGGGGGCCGTGCGACGGCGCGGGCTGGTTCCCGTGGACGAGCACCTACCCGACCACGCAGAACGGCCGCCCGTGCGGCAACGCCACCATCGCCAACCCCGAGCCCGAGCTGGGCGAGATCACGTTCGAGACCGACGGCTCGATGCTGCTGGCCTTCCGCGACCGCTTCGGCGACCGCGCGCCGGGCGCCCCGGCGCCGGGCTCCGTCGCCGTCGTCATGTCCGGCGGTGACCTGAACAAGGCCTGCCGGGCGAACGGCACGTACGTGATGGACACCAACAACGGGTGCGGGCTCGCCCCTCGGGGCACCCGGTTCTTCGACACGAGCTGGGGCGGCCACCGCAACACGGCGTTCGCCGGCATGGCGCTCTCCAAGGTCGAGAGCACCGTCGCGGTCTCCGCCTTCGACCCCAACCACACCGCCTTCGGGTACGGCACGTCGTTCCTCCAGCGGGCGAACGGCCAGCAGGACCCGCAGTTCGGCTTCCGGCTCAACCCGGCCGGGACGGTCGCGCCGTTCGGCAAGGGCGCCTCGATGGGCGACCTGGAGGTGCTCTGCGACCAGGCGCCGCTGCAGATCGGCAACCGGGTCTGGTACGACCCCGAGCGCAAGGGCATCCAGAACCCGGGCCAGCGCCCCGTCGAGGGCGCGACCGTCCACCTCTACGACGAGTCGGGCAAGCTGGTCGGCACGACGAAGACGACGAAGCGCGGCGAGTACTACTTCGACGACTCGAACGTCACCGGTGGCCTCAAGCCGAGGACCAAGTACACGATCCGGCTCGACAACCCGGCGGACTACGCCAAGGGCGGGCCGCTCTACCAGTGGGTGCCCACCGACGCGGACGTCGGCGACAACCACTTCATCGATTCCAAGGGCCTGGTGCCGCCGGGTACGAAGTTCCCCGAGCGGGCGCTGACCACCGGCGGGCCGGGCGAGAACGACCACACCTTCGACTTCGGGTTCCGGCAGCAGGAGGGCGCGCTGCGCCTGGTCAAGCACGACCAGGACGGCAAGCCGCTGGCGGGGGCGAAGTTCCAGCTGTGGCACGACACCAACGGCACCGACGGGTTGCAGACCGGCGGTGACAAGCCCGACACGGCGGTGGGCGGCCCCTGCACGACCGGCGCCGACGGCCTCTGCCAGGGTGCCGGGGTGCCGGGGACGTACTACTGGCAGGAGCTCAGCCCGCCCGACGGCTACGCGGCTCCGGACACCACCGTGTTCGGCCCGCTGGCGCTGACCTCCGACAACCTCGCGGACGGTGTCTCGGTGACGGCGGTCAACCGGCTGCTGCCCACCCCGACGCCGACGCCGACGCCGACCCCGACGCCGACCAACTCGCCGAGCCCGACGAGTTCGCCGAGCACGCCGCCGGGGCCGACGGAGTCGCCGAGCCCGTCGACGGCGAACCCGTTGCCCCCGCCCGGGGGACAGCTGCCCAGCACCGGCGCCAGCGCCATGGTGCCGCTGGGGATCGTCGGCGGCGCGGTGCTGGTGGCGTCCGGCGGTGCGCTGGTCCTCGTCGCCCGTAAGCGCAGGGCGCGGCACCAGTAGGAAGCGGTGAGGAGGGGCGGGCCCGTGGCGCGATTCATGCCACGGGCCCGCCCGCCGCTCGTTCGCACGACGGTGACGACAGGCCCGACGGCGACGACAGGCCCGACGGTGACGACAGGCACGACGGCGATGGCAAGCACGCCGGCGACGACAAGCATGACGGTGATGACAAGGAGGAGGGCTGCCAGATGGCCCGCAGGAAGATCGGGAAGAGGGCACGGCTGCGCCTGCTCGTCGGGGTGGTCGGCGCGATGGTGGTCGCCGGGGCCACGGTCCTCGGGGTGACGGCCTGGGGCGAACCGGAGGAACGGGCGGTGACCATGGACGAGGCGTCCAGGCTGGCGCTGTCCCGGCTGACGCTGTACCAGGCCAGCCCGGCGGCGGTGGCGCTCACCGCGGCGGAGGGCGGCGGCGTGCAGATCCGGGTGGAGGGGGTGGTGGACTACCGCACCCGCCGGGGAGTGGGCCGCTACCAGGTCTCCGGGGCCTCGGGCCAGCTCGACCACGGCCTGATCATCTGGGACGGCGACGGCCTCGGGCTGGCCCCGGAGCCGGCCGGCTCCGGCCCCGCCTGGGAGCAGGCGGAGCACATCCCCCGCTCCGGCTGGTCGCCGCGCTCCTATACGGCGGACCCGCTGGACGCCGGGCTCGGCCTGCTGGTCCGCCTCGGCGCCGACCGGCCGGACAACCCGCTGCTGCTCGCCCAGTCCGGGGCGCGCCTGCTCGGCCGGGACCGCATCGACGGCCGCGACTACGACCGCTTCTCGGGCCCGCGCGCCCAGGGCGCCGCCCCGGACGGCGGGCCGTCGCCGCTGACCTACTGGGTCGACGGCGCCGGCTCGCTGCGCCGGGTCACCATGCGGATGACCGGCCTGGGCACCCCGACGACCGTCGACCTCACCGGGCGGCAGGACGGCGTGCGGATGCCGGAGGCGCCGTGGGCCGCCGGGTGAGGCCCCGGGGCCGCCGTTGCCGCGGCTCGCCGGGGCCCGGGCTCACCGGGGTTGCGGCACGGCGGTGGTGTCCGTGGGCAGGGCGTAGCGGTCCGGGTCGACGGGCCCCGGCAGGTCCGTCGCCGGCCGGCCCGGCGCGGCCGGGTCGGGCAGGGAGGGCTGCGCGGCCGGGGCCCGCACCTGGTGGAACGGCACGCCGGGCGGCGCCATGACGGTGGCGGGCCGGCCGCCGGGGAGCGGGCCGCGGCCCTGCGCCCCGCACGCCGCCAGGCCCTCCAACCCGTCCGGGCTCTGGGTGTCGGGCGTGTTGCCGGCGAAGCAGTTGCCGGGGTCGGTGGAGGCCAGCACGAGGTCGACGCCGTTGCCCGTGGCGCGGTTGCCCTCGACGCGGTTGCCGCTCGCCGGGTGCCCGGGCGGGTCGGTGACGATGACCCCGGCGGCGCGGTTCCCCTGGACGAGGTTGCGCAGCACCTGGTTGGCGGTGCCGCCGCCGATCCCGAGGCCGATGCCGAAGCCGCCGTCCGCCTGCTCCGGGGTGTCGGCGGCGTTGTTGTCGGCGATCACGTTCCCGGCGATCACCGCGCCGTGCTGCGGGGCGAGGGACTCCAGGTCGTTGGAGTTCACCGTCACGCCGACCCGGTTGTCGACCACCCGGTTGCCGAGGATGCTGAGCCCGTCGGAGGCGTTGGTCAGCTCGATGCCGACCGCGTTGCGCTCCACGGTGTTGCCGTGCACGAGGGTGTCGCAGGGCTTGCACTGGCCGACGTAGATCCCGGAGTCGGCCTGCCCGGAGGCGTAGGAGTCCTCGATCACGCCGCCGCGCGCGTCGAAGGCGTAGATGCCGTACAGACCGTTGTCGTACGCCGTCACCCGGGAGGCCCGGAAGCCCTGGACGGGCGGGAAGCGGCCGGTGTCCAGCGGGTCGTACGCGGAGCCGCCGGCGCCGTGCCGTTGCAGGTGCTCGTCGGTGACGCCGGTGAACAGGACGCCGTTGGCGAGGTAGCCGTGCACGGTGAGGTTCTCCACCACCGAGCCGGCGCCGGTGACGGTGATGCCGTTGACGAGCCGCACCCCGCCGTCGAGGACGACGCCGTTGCGGTCCGTCCCGCGTAGGACGATGCGCGGCTTGGTGATCCGGACGCTCTCCGGGTACACGCCCGGGTGGACCAGCACCGTGTCGCCCTCGCGCGCGACGTCCACGGCCTGCTGCACGGTCGGGAAGTCCTCCGGGACCTGGACGACCGTACCGGCCGGATGGCGCGCCTCGTCGGAGGAGGAGCCCGATGCCGCGCAGCCGGCCAGCGCGAGGGTGGCGGCGAGCAGGGCCGCGGGCAGCCGTCGCAGCGGTCTCGTCGCTCGTGCAGGTGAGGGCCGGCGAGTGAGTTGACGCATCATCAGGATTTGCATGAGAGGTGTTCTATCGTCTCCAATGTCGCCCATGCATGCCGAAACCGGAAAAGTGCGGAAACAGACGGAAGCCGCCGGACCCGGTGTCGAGCGGAGGGCGCTGCTCGCGGCCGGAGCGGTGCTCGCCGCCGGACTCGGCGCCGGCGTCCAGGCGTTGGCGCACGGCGGCCACGAAGGCGCGGCGCCGCACCCGGCGGCCCCGCCACCCGGCCCGGCACCCCTCTTCCACGGCCCCCGCCAGGCCGGCGTGACCACACCGCCGCAACCCGCCACCCAGCTGCTGGCCTTCGACCTCGCACCCGCGACCACCGCCGGCGGCCGGGACGCCCTGCGCGGCCTGCTCGCGGACCTCACCCGGTTGCTGGCCGACGCGACCGCCGGGACCTCGCCGGACCTGCGGCTCCAGGGCGCCGAACCGGCCCGGCTCACCAGCCTGGTGGGCGTCGGCCCCGACCTCGCCGCCCGGCTCGGCCTGAACGTCCCGACCGCGCTCGCCGACCTGCCGGCCTTCGCCGGCGACCGCCTCGACCCGGCGCGCGGGGGCGGCGACGTCCTCCTCCAGCTCTGCGGCGCCGACCGCTGGACGCTGACCGTCGTCGCCGAACTCGCCACCGCCGCCGCCCGCGCCGCCGGGGCCGCGCCCCGCTGGGCCCAGTCCGGCTTCCTGCCCGCCACCGCCCCGGGCACCACCGCCCGCAACCTGTTCGGCTTCAAGGACGGCACCGCCAACCCCGACGAGCCGACCGCCCGGCAGTGGGTCTGGGGCCCGGCGGGGGCGCACGAGAACGGCACCGTCCTGGTCTACCGGCGGATCCGGATGGACGTCGCCGCCTTCGCGGCCCTCCCCGCGGACCGGCGCGACCTGGTCATCGGCCGCCGCGCGGGCGACGGCGCCCCGCTCACCGGCAGCGCCGAACACGACGAACCGGACGTCTACGCCAAGAACCCGGACGGCTCCTACGTCATCCCCGCCACCGCCCACGTCCGGCTCAGCAGCCCCCGCCTCGACGGCGGCGCACGCATGCTCCGCCGCGGCTACAGCTACGACGACGGCCCGGACGACCGCGGCCTGCTCTTCTGCGCCTTCATGCGCGACCCCGCCCAGTTCACCCGCGTCCAGACCCGCCTCGCCACCCGCGACGCCCTCAACCCGTTCCTCCAGCACCAGGCCTCCGCCGTCGCCTACGTCCTGCCCGGCGCCCCCGAGGGCGCTACCCTGGGCGAGCAGCTCTGGGGTTGACGGGGGCAGGGGGCTTGCCCGCGACGGCCCGAAGCCGTCGCGGGCTGCTCGCCGCGGGCGGCCCGGCGCCCCCGGCTACCAGGTGACCGGCAGCTGGGCGGGGCTGCGGGTGGTGGTGCCGAGTTGCCAGGTGAGCCGGTCGATGGGGGTGGTGAGGCGCAGGCCCGGGAGGGCGGTGGCGAGGCGGCGGAGGGATTCGCGCATCTCCAGGCGCATCCGCCAGGCGCCGAGGCAGTAGTGGGGGCCGGCGCTGAAGGCGAGGGTCGGGGCGGGCAGGGGGTGGTCGAGGCCCGCGTCGAGGCCGTCGGGGAAGACGGCGGTGTCGCGGTTGGCGCTGCCGAGGCTGACGGCGAGGACGGCGCCGGCGGGGATCCGGACGCCGCCGAGGTCGACCGGTTCGGTGGCGCGCCGGGTGGTGGCCTCGTCGTCGCCGAGCGGGATGAAGTGGAGGAGGCGTTCGGTGACGCGTTCGGTGGTGTCGGGATCGGCGAGGCGGGGCCAGTGCTCGGGGCGTTCGCCGAGCAGGTAGACGAGGGCGTTGCCGAGGGCGCCGGTGACGCTCTCGTTGCCGCTGGCGGTGAGCCCGCAGACCAGGTAGACGAGTGACTCCTCGGGGACGCCGCCGTCCTGGTCGGCGGCCTGGACGAGGCGGCTGACCAGGTCCTCGCCGGGGTGGTGGCGGCGGCGGGCGATCAACTCGCCGGTGTAGGCGGCGTATTCGGCGAGCGCCTCGGCCGGGTCCAGGGCGCCGTCCGCCGCGTCGCCGCTGTCGTCCGGGGTGCCGTCGGCGAGGATCGCCCTGGTCCAGCGGCGGAGCCGTTGCTCGTCGAGGCGGTCCGGGCCGTCGCCGTCGAGCCCCATCAGGCGGCCGGTGACGGCGAAGGGCACCGGCCGGGTGAAGGCGGTGACCAGATCGGCGGGGGTGCCGCCGGCCGCGAGGGCGTCGACGGCCTGCTGGACGCTCTCCGCGACCCAGGGCTGCCAGCCGGCGATGGCGCGTGCGGTGAAGGCCCGTTGGACGGTGCTGCGCAGCCGGCGGTGTTCCGGCCCGTCCTGGTTGAACATCGACGCCGGGTTGCTGGAGACGTCGGCGCCGCCGCCGGGGGTGCCGACGGCGGCCAGGTCGTCGCGGGTGAAGCGGGGGTCGGTGAGGGTCTGGCGGACGTCGTGGTAGCGGGTGACCAGCCAGGCGGGGGTGCCGTCGGGGAGGGTGGTGGGGTGGGGCGCCTGCGCGGGGGTGACGGGGAGTCGGTGCAACGGGGGGAGGGCGGGTGCGGCGGTGGACATGGGTCCCCTCGGGGTCGGTGGTCCGGCGCGGGATGAGAATCCAACTGTCTTATTTACGTAGATCGTTGGATTCCGCTGCTGCTTGTCCCGTTGGTCCCGATGGTAGCGATTTCACCTCCCCCGGTCAGGGTTTCACCGGGTGGACCGGTCCATCCCGGCGACGCGATCTCGGTGGAGCCGCCGACCGGCCCGCACCGCCCGCTCGACCGGGTCTGACCGCCCGCCCGGCCCGTATCCCGCCGGGCATACCCCCACCCCGTAAGCCGAACGCCCCCGACGGTCCCGCCGTCGGGGGCGTTCGGCCGGCAGGACCTAGCCGAGGCGGCCGACCAGGTCGTAGCCGGCCTCGTCTATGGCGGCGGCGACGGCCTCGTCGGCGAGCGACACGGTGCTGTCGACGGTGACCTTGCCGGTGGCGAGGTCCACGGCGACGTCGGTGACGCCGTCGATCTTCCGCAGCTCGGCGGTCACCGAGGTGACGCAGTGGCCGCAGGTCATGCCCTTGACCTGGAAGACGGCCCGCCCGGCGGTCCCGGTGGCGGGGGTTTCGGTGGCGCCGGTGCCGCAGGAGCCGCAGCAGGAGGCGGTGGTCTCGGCAGTGGTCCCGGTGGCGGGGGACTCGACGGTGACGGCGGTCTCGGACATGGGGGTGCTCCTGTCATCAGTGCCGGGCGCCGGCCGCGGGTGCGGTCGGCCGCTTCGCCTGGAGAACGTACCATACCCCCCAGGGGTAATTGAGGGCGTCGCCTGCGACGGCCGCGAACGGGCTCCAGCAATCGTCAACCGATCCTTGTGGCACTCTCGTTGCGCCCTTTCGGCAGGGTGGGAGCGGCCGCCCGCATCCCGGCGGCCGGCGCCGGCAGGCGGCCGACCCCAGCACCCGAGGTGACACCCCATGGACCACACCACCCGACCCGGAGCGCGCGGCCCGCGCGGACTGCGCGAGATCCTGGCGGCCGGCGAGCGGACGTACTCCTTCGAGTTCTTCCCGGCCAAGGACGATGCCGGCGAGCGCGCCCTGTGGGCCGCGATCCGGCGGGTGGAGGCGGTCGCGCCGACCTTCGTCTCCGTCACCTACGGCGCCGGCGGCTCCTCGCGCGACCGCACCATCGAGACCACCGAGCGGATCGCCGCCCAGACCACGCTGCGGCCGGTGGCCCACCTGACCGCCGTCGGCCACTCCACCGCCGAGCTCCAGGCCGTCCTGCGCCGCTACGCGGACGTCGGGATCCGCGACGTCCTCGCCCTGCGCGGCGACCCGCCCGGCAACCCGAACGGCGTCTGGCAGCCGCACCCCCGCGGCCTGCGGCACGCCGCCGAACTGGTCGAACTGGTCAAGGGCTGCGGCGCGTTCACGGTCGGGGTGGCGGCCTTCCCGGAGTGCCACCCGCGCTCGGCGGACTGGGCGGACGACATCCGGCACTTCGTCGCCAAGTGCCGGGCGGGCGCCGACTACGCCGTCACCCAGATGTTCTTCGACGTCGAGCACTACCTGCGGCTGCGCGACCGGCTCGCCGGGGCCGGCTGCGACACCCCGGTCATCCCGGAGATCATGCCGGCCACCGACGTCCGCCAGATCGCCCGCTTCGCCGAACTCAGCGGCGCCTCCTTCCCGGCGGGCCTGGCCGCACGGCTGGAGGCGGCCCGCGGCGACCGGCCGGCCGCGCACCGCATCGGCGTCGACCACGCCACCCGGATGGCCGAGCGTCTGCTCCGCGAGGGTGCGCCCGGCCTGCACTTCATCACGCTGAACCGCTCCACCGCGGCCCTGGAGATCCACCGCAACCTCGGGCTGCACCGGCCGGCACAGTCCTCGGCCCCGCCGGCGGCGGCCTGACGGGGGAGCGCCGGGCCCCCGGCGAGGTGCGAGGGGTGATACCCGGTACGGGTATATGGTGCTCGGCGCTGGCGAACCCGGGGCACCAGGGAAGGCGGACCCACCATGCACGCGATCCTGCACGCGCTGTCCATCGCCGGATCGATGACCTGGGAGATCACCTGGGCGCTGATCCTCGGCTTCCTGCTCTCCGCCGTCGTCCAGGCCGTCGTCCGCAAGTCCACCGTCGTCCGGCTGCTCGGCGACGACCGCCCCCGCACCCTCGGCGTCGCCGCGCTCCTCGGCGCGGCCTCCTCCTCCTGCTCGTACGCGGCCGTGGCCCTCGCCCGCTCGCTGTTCCGCAAGGGCGCGGACTTCACCGCCGCGATGGCCTTCGAGATCGCCTCGACCAACCTGGTCGTCGAACTCGGCATCATCCTGGCCCTGTTGCTCGGCTGGCAGTTCACGGCGGCCGAGTTCGTCGGCGGGCCGGTGATGATCCTCGTCCTCGCCCTGCTCTTCCGGCTGCTGCTGCGTGACCGGCTGCTGCGCGAGGCCCGCGCCCAGGCCGAACGCGGCCTGGCCGGCTCGATGGAGGGCCACGCGGCGATGGACATGTCCGTCGCCGGGGAGGGCTCCTTCGTCCGGCGGCTGCTGTCCCGGCAGGGCGTCACGGCCGTGTCGCACGTGTTCGTGATGGAGTGGGCGGCCATCCTCAAGGACCTCGTCCTCGGGCTGCTCATCGCCGGTGCCATCGCCGCCTGGGTGCCGGACTCCTTCTGGCAGGCCTTCTTCTTCGCCGACCACCCGCTCGCCGGGCGGCTGTGGGGTCCGCTGGTCGGCCCGGTGGTGGCGATGGCGTCCTTCGTCTGCTCGATCGGCAACGTGCCGCTCGCGGTGGTGCTGTGGAAGGGCGGGATCAGCTTCGGCGGGGTCGTCGCGTTCATCTTCGCGGACCTGCTGATCCTGCCGATCCTCAACATCTACCGGAAGTACTACGGCCGCCGGACGGCCCTGTTCCTGCTCGGCACCTTCTACGCGGCGATGGTGGTGGCCGGCTACACCGTCGAGTTCCTCTTCGGCGCGCTCGGCCTGGTCCCCGACCAGCGCGAGGCCGAGATCCCGATGGCGGGCATCGAGTGGAACTACACCACCTGGCTGAACATCGTCTTCCTGCTCCTCGCCGCCGCCCTGCTCGCCCGCTTCCTGCGCACCGGCGGCCGCGCCATGCTCCGGATGATGGGCGGCGAGCCCGCGGCCGGGGACGGGCACCGGCGCGACCTGCGCTGACGCCCGGCGGTGGGTACCTCCCGGGGGTTTCGGGCGGGGCGGATCGCCGATCCGGAAGATACCCAGTGGGGGTATCTGCTTGTTCTGGGTACCCCTGGGGGGTATAAAGGAACTCGACGCCGACCGATACCCCCCTAGGGTATGAAGGCCGGGCCGGGGACGCTCAGTACGTCCCCGGGACGACGACTGTCACGAGGAGCAACGATGACCACCCAGGCACCCGCCTCCACGGAGGTGGAACTCTCGATCGGCGGCATGACCTGCGCCTCGTGCGCGGCCCGCATCGAGAAGAAGCTGAACCGTATGGACGGCGTCTCGGCGAGCGTCAACTACGCCACCGAGAAGGCGAAGGTCGCCTTCCCCGCGGGCGTCGACGTCGCCGACCTGATCGCCACCGTCGAGGCCACCGGCTACAGCGCCGCGCTGCCGAAGCCGCCGGCCGCCGAAGGCCCGGCCGGGCAGGCCGAGTCGGCCGACGAACTCGCCCCGCTGCGCCAGCGGCTGGTCACGGCGGTGGCGCTCGCGGTGCCGGTGATCGCGATGGCGATGGTCCCGGCCCTGCAGTTCGACAACTGGCAGTGGCTGTCGCTGGTGCTGGCCGCGCCGGTGGTCACCTACGCCGCCTGGCCGTTCCACCGCGCCGCCTGGACCAACCTCAGGCACGGCGCCGCGACCATGGACACCCTGGTCTCGCTCGGCACCGGCGCCGCGTTCCTCTGGTCCCTGTGGGCGCTGTTCCTCGGCGACGCCGGGATGCCGGGCATGCGGCACGGCTTCGAGCTGACCATCGCCCGCAGCGACGGCGCGTCGAACATCTACCTGGAGGCGGCGGCCGGCGTCACCGCCTTCATCCTGGCCGGTCGCTACTTCGAGGCCCGCTCCAAGCGCACCGCGGGCGCCGCGCTCCGGGCGCTGCTGGAACTGGGCGCGAAGGACGTCACCGTGCTGCGCGGCGGGGCCGAGGTCCGGATCCCGGTCGGCGGCCTGGCCGTGGGCGACCGGTTCGTGGTCCGGCCGGGCGAGAAGATCGCCACCGACGGCACGGTGGTCGAGGGGGCCTCGGCGGTGGACGCCTCGATGCTCACCGGCGAGTCCGTACCGGTCGAGGTCGGCGTCGGCGACCAGGTCACCGGCGCCACCGTCAACGCCGGCGGCCGGCTGGTCGTCGAGGCCACCCGGATCGGCGCGGACACCCAGCTGTCCCGGATGGCCCGGCTGGTCGAGGACGCGCAGAACGGCAAGGCCGCCGCCCAGCGCCTCGCCGACCGGATCTCCGCCGTCTTCGTCCCGATCGTGATCGTCCTGGCGGTGGCCACCCTCGGCTACTGGCTGGGCACCGGCGAGGGCTGGACCGCGGCCTTCACGGCAGCGGTCGCGGTGCTGATCATCGCCTGCCCGTGCGCCCTGGGCCTGGCCACCCCGACCGCGCTGCTGGTCGGCACCGGCCGCGGCGCCCAGCTGGGCGTCCTGATCAAGGGCCCGGAGGTGCTGGAGTCCACCCGCAAGGTCGACACCATCGTCCTGGACAAGACCGGCACCGTCACCACCGGCCGGATGACCCTGCTCGCCGTACACACCGCCGAGGGCGTCGACGAGGCCGAGGCGCTGCGCCTGGCCGGCGCCCTGGAGCACGCCTCCGAGCACCCGATCGCCCGGGCGATCGCCACCGCCGCCGCCGAGGCCGGTGGACTGCCCGCGGTCGAGGGCTTCGAGAACGTGCCGGGCCTGGGCGTCCAGGGCGTGGTCGACGGCCACGCGGTGGTCGCGGGCCGGGAGGCGCTGCTGAACGACTGGTTGCAGTACCTGCCGGAGGGCCTGGCCGCGGCCAAGCGCGCCGCCGAGGCGGCCGGGCGGACCGCGATCGCGGTGGGCTGGGACGGCGAGGCCCGGGCCGTCCTGGAGGTCGCGGACGCGGTCAAGCCGACCAGCGCCGAGGCGATCGCCCGGCTGCGCGGCCTGGGCCTGACCCCCTTGCTGCTGACCGGCGACAACCGGGCGGTCGCCGAGACCGTCGCGGCCGAGGTCGGCATCGCTCCGGAACACGTCATCGCCGAGGTCATGCCGCAGGACAAGGTGGCGACCGTCAAGCGGCTCCAGGCCGAGGGCAGGGTCGTGGCGATGGTCGGCGACGGCGTCAACGACGCGGCCGCCCTCGCCCAGGCCGACCTGGGCCTGGCGATGGGCACCGGCACCGACGCCGCGATCGAGGCCGGCGACCTCACCCTGGTCCGCGGCGACCTGCTGGCGGCGGCCGACGCCATCCGGCTCTCCCGCAAGACCCTGGCCACCATCAAGAGCAACCTGTTCTGGGCCTTCGGCTACAACGTCGCCGCCCTGCCGCTGGCCGCGGCCGGGATGCTCAACCCGATGATCGCGGGGGCCGCGATGGCCTTCTCGTCGGTCTTCGTGGTCGGCAACAGCCTGCGGCTGCGCCGCTTCCGCTGAGCCCGTCCATCCTGCTGGACCCACCCGAGCCGCCGGGGCCCCGGACCGCACCAGGTTCCGGGGCCCCGGCGCGTTCCGCTCAGCCCCGCTCAGCCCCGTTCAGGCCCGCGCAGCCCCGCTCAGCCCCGTTCAGGCCCGCGCAGCCCCGCTCAGCCCTGCTCGGGCAGCGCCACCGCCTGCCACCGGTACGCCGCGTCCTCCTGCCAGCACTGCAACTCGCCCTCCACCACCGCGGCCAGGCACAGCCGCCAGTCCTCGCCCATCGCGAGCGCGACCCGGGTGGCCGGGCGCAGCGTCGGCCGCCACCAGCGCGGCCGCCGGGAGGCGCCGCCGGCCGGCAGCCGCAGCCGGACGCCGCCCGCGCCGGCCAGCGCCACCGTCGGGCCGCCCCGGTGGCCGGCCATCGCGACGCCGAGGGAGGGCTCGCCGTCGCCGATCTCGGGGGCCGGGCCGGCCGCGCCGAGGGTGTGCAGTTGCACGGAGCCGTCCGGGCGCAGCGTGGCGGCCTGCGGGCCGGCGGAGGTGCGGGCCAGCGCCCCGGCGCGCAGGGCGCCGGGCGGCCCCAGCGGGGCGGGGCCCCGCGCCGAGCCAGGTCGCCAGCTCAGCACCCGCTCCCGGTGCTCGACCAGGACCAGCCAGGATCCGGCCCGCTCCTCCAGGGCGGCGAGCACCCGGTCGGCCGGGCAGCCGGGCAGCTCCTGGCCGGTGAGGGTGCGGCCGGGCGCCCAGCGGTAGGAGCGCAGGGCGCCACCGGCCGCCGTCCAGACCGTCATCTCCCCGGCGGAGTCGACCGCACCGGCGAGCCCGCTGACGCCGCGCGCGGCCTCCCACCAGCCGGCCGAGGTGCCGACCCAGAGCGTCCCGCCGCGGTCCTCGGCGCAGACCACCAGTTCGCCCTGGCCGCCGGCCCAGCCGGCCAGCAACTCCCGGACCGGGCCGGGCCCCTGGCCGGCCGGCAGGCGCTGACCGTGGTGTCCGGGGCCGGCCAGTGCGGTGCCGTCGGCGCCGCCGGTGACCAGCAGCGGCCGGCCGGCCCGGTCGGGCAGGACGGCCAGGCCGGCGGTGCGCGTCACCGGCCGGCGCGAGCGCAGGAGTTCGCGTCCGCGGCCCACCCAGGGGCCGAGCGGGGAGGGGCGGCGGTCCGGTTCGCGGGCGAGCGGTTCGCAGGCCCAACGCGCCAGGTCCTCGCCGTAGCCGGCGGCCAGGAGTTCGGCGCGGGCCTGTTCGGCGGCGAGCCGGTGGTCGAGCCGGCCGTGGTCGGGCAGCAGCAGGGTGCGGGCGAGGGTGCCGACCGCGAACAGGTCCTTGGCGGTGGTGGGGAAGCCGCCGACCTGCTCGGCCTCCGGCGGGACGTGCCCGGGGGTGAACACCGCGACGGTGAGGGTGTGGTCGAGCGGGGCCAGGAAGGTCAGGTCGATCAGCTTGACCTGGTTCTGGGCGTCCACCAGGACGTTGGCGGGGGAGATGTCGCGGTGCACCCAGCGTTTGCGGTGCAGTTCGTCGACGATCCGGCAGAGCCGGGCCAGCACTTCGGCCACCGCCGCCGGGCCGCCGCGCTGGGTGCGGGCCCAGGTGTGCAGCGGCACGCCCTCGACCCAGGGGGAAATCTGGTAGCCGAGCAGCCCGGCGGAGGGCGCGGCGCCGGGCCGGTGCGGGGAGGGGCCGAGCAGGAAGCTGGGCACCACCAGGTCCGTCACGCCCAGGCGGTGGGCGTTGTGCGAGACGTCGTCCCAGCGGCCGAGCCAGCGCCGTACCTCGGAGGGGTCGCGCTCCAGCATGATCTTCGCGGCGACGATTTCCTTGAGCCCGCTGTGGCCGGTCCGCACCGCCCGCCACACCTCGGCCTCGCCGCCCCGGTGGTGGAATTCCAGGAGCTCGTACTGCTCGGGGTCGAACTCCGGCCCGAACCGGAGCCCGGGCACCCAACGCGACTCGGACACGCATCCCCCGACTGGTCCCTGTTGGCCTGTTCGCCCTGACCCGGCCTCGGACCGGTTCCCGCGCGGTGGTTCTCGCACCGCTTCCGCTGCGTCGCCCAGGATAGTGCTCGATTCTGTTCGTCTGTCCGGTGGAGGGCCTATTCTGATGGGCGCCCGAGCAACATCGAAACGGCGTCAAGTCATGTTCACACACCGCGTGTTGATCATCGAGTGGCGTATTTCCAAGCGCAGGGGGACGGTGCATGGTGCAGCTCGCGGTGCTGCTGGTCGTGGTGGCACTGGCCGGTGCGGCAGCCGTCGTACTGGCCCGCCGCCGACGGAGCCTGGACGCCCAGGCCGTGGCCAAGGCACTGGCCGCGGCCGCCGAACGGCTCGCCGCCGGCAAGGCCCCACAGGCCCGTCGCCGCTACGCGCGTCTCGCCCAACGGCTCGCCGCCGGCCCCGAGGAACTGCGCCCGCAACGCGGCCTCGCCCTGCTCGGCCAGGCCGAGGCCACCGTCCCCACCGGCGACCGGCAGGCCACCCTCGCCCTGCACCGCGAGGCCTTCCCGCTGCTCGCCGACCCGGCCCGGCAACTGCCCCGGTGGAGCCTGCACCGCCTCGCCGAGGAGCGGATATCCGCCCCCGAGGGCGACCTCGGGCCGCTGCTCGCCTTCCTCCAGGCCACCGCCGGCGGCGCCGAACCCGGCGAGGAGGCCGCGGCCGCCGCCCGCGCCACGGACTGGCTCCAGCGGCGCTGCCGCGAGGGCTCCCCCGAGCAGCGCGAGAGCGCCACCACCCGGTCGCTGGCCGCGCTGCCCGGCCGGGACTGGCCGGTCCTGGCCCGGGCCGCCCTGCTGCGCGGCACCGACCGCGCCGCCGAGGCCGAGACCCTGCTCGCCGCGTCCGCCCCCGGCGGCAGTGGCGAACTCTGGTTCCGCTGGGGCGCCCAGCTGTTCACCCTGCACCGGGACGAACCCGCCGTCGCCGCCTTCGACGAGGCGCTGCGCCGTGGCCCCGGCGAGCCCTCCCCGTGGGGGCGCGGCCCGGCGCTGCGCACCGAGAGCCTGCTCTTCCGGGGCCTGGCCCGGCAGCGGCTCGGCGCCACCGACGCCGCCTGGTCCGACCTCGCGGCCGCCGCCACCGAGACTCCCGGCGATCCCCGCCCCCGCTACGCCCTCGGCCGGCTCGCCCTGCTGCTCGGCGCCGACGACCAGGCCCGGGACCAGTTCACCGCCGCCCTGACCGTCCAACGCTCCTTCGCCCCGGCCCGGTTCGGCCTCGCCCTGGTGCACGAGCGGGCCGCGCGCCCCGCCGAGGCGGCCGCCGACTACCGCACCGGCCTCGGCCTCGCCCCCGACTGGCGCCCCGCCCGGGTCCGGCTCGGCGCGGCCCTGCTCGCCGCCGGGCAGGCCGCCGAGGCCGCGCCCGTGCTCGGTGCCGAGGCGGACGTCGAACCGGACTCCCGCTGGGCCCGGATCGCCGCCTTCCACCACGGTCTCGCCCTCGCCCGCACCGACGACCCGGCCGGCGCCCTGGCCCGCTGGGAGCCGCTGCACGACGAGGACCTGCGCGAACGGCAGGCCCTGGCCCGCGACCGGCTCGCCCGCACCCGGCTGGCCGGCGACCCGGTGGCCGCCCGGGAGCTCTGGCAGCAGGCCGCCGCCGACCACCCGGCCGCCCCCGGCTACCGGGCCGCGCTGCGCGAGGCCGCCCTGCGCGAGGCCGCGCACCTGCTGATCACCGGCCGCGACCGGCCCGAACCGCGCGCGCGGGCCGCCGCCGCCCTCGCCCTCGCCGACACCCTGGCCGGCTCCGTCACCCACCGGCAGGCCCGGTTGCGCGCGGCCCTCGCCCTGGCCGGGGGCTCCACCGAACCGCTGGGCACCCTGCTCGACGCCGCCACCGGGCCGCGCGACCGTTACCACCTGGCCGCTGCCGCCCTGCTGACGGGCCGTCCGGTCCAGACCATCGCCCTGCTCGCCCCGCTCGCCCCCGACCCGGCCGGCGACCCGGCTCTCGCCCGGCTGCGGGCGCTGCTCGCCGAACGGGCCGGCAACTGGGCCGCCGCACTGGACTGGTACCGCCACTTTCTGACCGCCGGCCAGACCTCCGAACCGCCGCAGCCCCCGCCCGCGACGGCCGGCTGCGCCGTCTGCCCCGCCCCCGCCACCGGTGCCTGCGCCGGCTGCGGCCGGGAGGTCTGCGCCGCCCACCTGCACGGCCCCACCGACGGCGCCTCGCCGCGCTGCGTGCGCTGCGCAGGCCCCGCGCTGCGCGCCGTCCTGGACTGCGCCCGCCGGGCCGGCGTGCCCGAGCAGGCCGAACCCGTCCTCGCGGCCTGGGCGCAGGCCCTCGGCGACAGCCCCGCCGCCGCGCCCGTACGGCTGGACCTCGCCCTGCTGCGGGCCGAACTCGGCCGACTGGATGAGGCGTTGGCCGACCTTCCGGCGGACGCCGCCGCCGCGCGCGGCGCCGTCCTGATCCGCCGGGCCGGGGCCGCCCTCGACGCCGGGGAGCCCGGACGCGCGGCCGTCGACCTGCGCCAGGCCCTCACCCTCGCCCCGGGCCGACCGCAGGCCGCCGCCGCGCTCGTCCTGCTCGCCGAGCACGAGGCCCACCAGCACGCCGTCGAGGGCCGCCACCGCGAGGCCTGGGACGGCTACCGCGCCCTGCTGCTCAAGGACCCGGCCCACCCCCGACTGCTGCACGCGCTCGGCCTGGCCGGCTACCGGCTCGCGGTCTCCCTCCAGACGGGCCCGGAAACCCCGGAAGGCCCGGACGAGCGGATCTGGACCTGGACGCTCGGCTGCCTGGTCGCCGCCCTGCACCAGCCCGACCTGTGGGCGGAGTCCGCCCGGATCACCGGCCGCCCGGCCGAACCGCAGCGGATGTCCACCGCCCGCAGCGCTCTCACCGACCGCCTCCGCGAGGACCTGCGCGCCTTGGACCGGGCCGCCGGCCGCACCGGCGACGAGGTCACCGCCTGGACCCTGCGCCTCGGGATGGAGGCGCACAGCGCCGACGCCTTCGCCCAGGAGGACGTCCGGATCACCCTGCCCGGCCGCCCCGCCCGGCGCCTCGCCCTCGGCCCCGCACTCGACCGGCTGCTCCGCCAGGAGCCCGAACTCGCCGCCTGGGCGGCCGGGTTCGACGAGGCCGTACGGGCCTGGCGGCGACCGGAAACCCCCGACGGGCACCCGCTGACCAGGGCCCTCGGCCTGTTCGGCGACCTCGGCCCGCAGCGCTACCTGCTCCTCCAGGGCCGCCAGGCCGCCGCCGTCGGCGCCCTGGACGCGGTGCCCGAGGCCGAACGCGGGACGGGCTGGCGGGACCTGCTCGGCGAGAGCCTGGTCAGCGAGGCCCGCGAGCACCACCGCAACCAGGACTGGCGCGAGGCCCTGGACTGCCTCACCCGCGCCCGGGCCGTGCCCGGCGCCGTGCTGCCCGCCGACGCGCCCGCGATCGCCGCCGAGTCCGGCGTCCGGGCCGCCCGCGCCCTGCTCAAGAGCAGCGACGACGACCAGGCGGGCGCTACCGAACTCCTGGAGAAGGCCCTCGCGCTGGCCCCCGACCACCCCGAGGTGCGCGGCGACCTCGGTGCCACCTACGCCCAGTGGGCCCGCAAGATCAACAACGAGGACAAGGACTACCCCCGCGCCCTGGTTCTGCTGCGCAAGAGCATGGAACTCGCCCCCGGCGACCCGACCGCCGTCCACTTCCTGGAGGCCGCCCTCGGCAACCGGGCCAGCCAGCTCAGCCGCCCCGACGCCCCCGAAGCGGAACTGGAGGAGGCCGCCGACGCGTGGCGGGAGCTGATCGCGCTCAACCCCGACCCGGACCACCGGCTCGGCCTCGCCTTCGTGCTGCGCCACCTCTCCCGCATCGCCGCCTTCGCGGACCACCGCGCCCTCGCCGTCGCCCGGATGGCGGAAGCCCTGCGCGCCGACCCGGAATGGGACGGCGACACCGAGGAGGAGGCCCCGCGCCGGGTCGCCGTGATGCTGGCCAACCACATGCTGGACAACCTCCAGAGCAGCCCGTTCACCACCCAGGCCGCCATGCTCCAGAAGGCCAGGTCCTACGACGACTCGGCCGAGATCCGGCGCCTGATGGTCAGCGTCTGGCGCGGCGAGGCCATCGGCCACTACGAGGCCCACCGCTACCCCGACGCGATCCGGCTGCTGTCGGAGGCGCTCGCGCTGTCCCGCGCCCCGGAGGACGTCGCCAAGCTGCACGTCGAACTCAGCGTCGTCTACAGCTCCTACGCCGTCAGCCGGGCCAACCTGCGCCAGTTCCGGGAGGCCCGCTCGCTGATCCGCCAGGCCGTCGAGTACAACCCGGACGACCGCGACCTGCGCGCCCTGCAGCGGAGGATCGGCGCACTGCGCTGACGGCAACCGCGGAGCCGCCGCCGTCGTCGTAGCCCATGCGTCCGTCCCTGATCCGCGGCCGCAGCCAAACCCCGAGCCACAACCAACTCCTGAGCAATCGTCAGCCGTGAGGAGAGAAGCCGCCCGCCATGCCACTGCACGAACCGTCGCCGTACGAGGTCCTGGGCGTTGCGCTCACGGCCGGCGTGCGCGAGATCAACCTCGCCGTCGGCCCGGCGATGAAGGCCGGCCGCTACAGCCGCCAGCAGATCCAGGACGCCGCCGCCCTGCTGCGCAACCCCGACCGGCGGCTGGAGCTGGACCTCCAGCGCCCCCTGCCGCCGGAGCCGGTCGACCAGGCCGCCGAACTGCTGGCGCCCGCCCTCGCCGAACCGCTGCTGGTCGTCGAACGCCCGCCGCTGCCGCCCGCCGCCGCCCTCCTGGTGCTGCACCGGGCCGAGGCGGCGGCCGACTTCGCCGAACCCGCCCCCGGCGGCGCCGACCCCGAACCGCCCGTCCCCGCCCGCTACGCGGCCGACCTGTCCGTGCTGCCGCAGATCGAGGTACCCGAATGACCGACACGCCGACCGCTCCCGCGCCCGACGGCCACCGGCCGCTGGACGTCCCGCAGCGCGCCCTGGAGGTCGACCTCGACCAGGCGTTCAGCCAACTGCTGTACCGGGCCTCCCTCCTGCAGCGCCTGCGGGCCGAGGAGGCGCAGACCGCCCGGGCCACCCAGCGGGACCTGCTGGGCATCCTGGTCGAGGTGGACGACGCCCTCGCCGCGCTCGGCCTGGACCGGGAACTGGTGCTGCTCGGGCGCGGCACCGGGATCGAGGCCACCCGCCGGCGGCTGCTCGGCCGCCTCGCCAAGGCCGGGGTGCGCCCGATGCGGTTGGAGGGGCTGGCGGCGGACCCTGCGCTGACCGAGATCGTCGGCACCGAGCCGCGCCCCGGGGTGGCACCGGAGACGGTCGTCCGGACGGTGGTCACCGGGTTCTTCTGGGAGGAGGAGGTGCTGCGCCGCGCCCAGGTCGTCGTGGCCACGGTGCCCGAGCCCGCCCCGGTGCCCGAGCCTGCCCCGATGCCCGCCCCGGCGGGGGAGCCGGTCCTCGCGGAGGACGTCGAGCGGGCCCTGAAGCCCGCACCGGAGCAGGCCGCGGCGCCGGGTCGTGAGACAGCGGCCGCCGGGCCCGAGGACACCGGGCCCACGGACACCGGGCCCACGGAAGCCGAAGGCGAGGACGGCGGCCCCGAAGCAGCCGCCGCGCCGGTGAACCCCGCCACCCGCGCCACGGCGGCCCCGCCCCGGGCCCGCCGGAAGGGAACGGCCGCGGGCAGCCGGCGCAAGCGGAAGAAGTAGCCAGGACCACGAGGGGCAAGACACGAGGGGCAAGAGGGGAACGACATGTACCGCACACTCGGCATCGACCTGGGCACCACCAACTCGGTGGTGGCCCACCTGCGCCGGGGCGAGCCGCAGATCATCTTCAACCGGCAGAACCAGGAGGCCACGCCCTCCGTGGTCGGCAGCGGCCGCAAGGGCGAACTGCTGGTCGGCTCCACGGCGCGCAGCCGGGTCGCCATCGACGGCGCCAACGTGATCCGCTCGGTGAAGCGCTTCATGGGCCGCAAGTTCAAGGACCCGCAGGTCCAGGCCGCCCTCAAGGAGGTCGACTACAAGGTCACGGCCGGCACCGACGGCGACGTCAACGTCTGGTTCAACGGCCGCTCCTACACCCCGATCGAGATCTCCGCGATCATCCTGCACCGCCTCAAGGAGGACGCCGAGCAGCGCTTCGGCGAGCCCTTCCACCGGGCCGTCATCACCGTCCCCGCGTACTTCGGAGAACGGCAGGTCGCCGCCACCCAGGAGGCGGGCCGGATGGCCGGCCTGCACGTGCTGCGGATCATCAACGAGCCGACCGCCGCCGCGCTCGCCTACGGGATCACCTCCGAGGCCGGCGACGAGGGCCGGACCGTCCTGGTCTACGACCTCGGCGGCGGCACCTTCGACATCTCCATCCTGCTGCTGGTGCCCGGCTCGGTCTCGGTGCTCGGCATCGAGGGCGACAACCTGCTCGGCGGCGACGACTTCGACCGGGCCATCACCACCGCGCTGCTGGAGGACATCCGCGAGGAGTACGGCGCGGACTACCAGCCGGACCTGCGGGACCGCCCCAAGATCGCCTCCACGGCCGAGACCATCAAGATCGAGCTCTCCCACCAGGAGGCCTCCGAGGTGATCCTGCCCGGCCTCGGCGCCGGCCAGCTGGTGCTGGAGACGGAGTTCGAACGGGCCCGCTTCGAGGAGCTGATCGAGGCCCGGATCGAACGCACCATCGAGCTGACCCACAAGGCCATCATGCAGGCCAACCTCACCGTCGGGGACATCGACGAGGTGGTGCTGGTCGGCGGCTCCACCGCGATCCCGCTGGTGGCCCGGCGGCTCGGCGAGGTCTTCGGGCCGCGCCGGATCCGGCGCGGCGTCAACCCGATGCAGTGCGTGGCGCTCGGCGCGGCCGTGCAGTCCGCGCTGGTCGGCGAGGTGGAGTGCCCCGAGTGCCGGGCCCCCGGCGACCTCTCCGCCTCCAACTGCGCCAACTGCGCCACCACGCTGCTCGGCGGGCCCCGGGTCTCCTGCACCGGCTGCCACCTCCCGGTCGACGCCGAGGCCACCGCCTGCCCCAAGTGCGGTCAGGATCTCGGCGGTTCGGCCGCCGGCGCGGCCATCCCGGCGCAGTCCCAGGCGGCCACCGCCGTACGCGGCGACAACTGCCCGCGCTGCGGCACCCCCGCCGCCCCCGGCGTCACCGCCTGCGAACTGTGCGGCGAGGCACTCGACTCCGCCGTACCCGGGCAGACCAAGGCCGCCTCGACCGCCGCCGAGGACGTCGGCCTGCGCTGCGCCGCCTGCGGCGTGGTCAACCCGCCCGGCAGCGAGACCTGCCAGGGCTGCGGCGAGCTGATGCAGGTCACCAACCCGTTCGACATCACCCCGAAGAACCTCGGCATCGAGCTCAACGACGGCCGGCTGGCCGTCATCATCCCCAAGAACACCAGCTACCCGACCAGTTCGCCGGTCAGCCGCGAGTTCGTGGTCTCCGGCAGCGGCCGCCAGCGGCTGGAGATCGCGGTCTACGAGGGCGAGCACGAGATCGCCCAGCAGAACGAGCTGATCGGCCACCTGACCCTGCGGCTGCCCGCCGGGCTCGGCGGCCGCACCCCGGTGGAGGTGTCCTTCGGCCTCGACCGGGACCGTACCATCACCCTGTCGGTACGGATCCAGGGCGGCGACGAGAAGACCGTCAAGCTGGAGCGCGTCACCCTCGACCCCGAGCTCAAGGTCCAGGTCGAGGAACAGCAGCGGCAGATCGAGACCTTCACCGACCGCTGGGGCGGCGAGCTCACCGAGGCCGAGATGCGCGAGGCGCAGCGCCTCATGGACAGCCTGGACGACCTGGCCGCCGGCCAGACCCGCGGCCAGTCGGTGGACGAGGCGCTGGAGCGGGCCCAGCGCCAGCTCAAGGCCCAGCGCTGGGTGCGCGGCTCGGAGGCGTACCTCAGCCTGTTCATCCACTACTGCGAGAAGCACCTCGACCCGAGCGACCTCGACCGGCTGCGGTCGGTGGCCGCCGACCTGCGGCTGCGCCGCGAGGCGGCCGACTGGGAGGGCGCCATGCGCGCCGCCCAGCGGGCCGACGAGCTGTGCGACTCGCTCGGGCACACCTTCCGGATGCTCACCATGTGCAACGTCTACGTCAACCAGAACATGGTCTCGCCGGCGCTGGCCCAGCGGATCATGGCCGAGCTGCGCGGGCTGGACGAGGCGGTGGAGTCGGCCAACATGGAGGCCGCCAACCAGCACAGCTCGGCGCTGCTGGCGCTGTACGCGCAGGCGCAGCGGGAGCTGGGCAGCGAGCCGCTCGCGGAGTCGCTCGGCCCGGTCCGCCCGGAGGAGGCCGGTCCGCGATGAGCTCCCACGTGACTCCGTCCGACCTGACTCCGTCCGAGGTACCACCGTCCGGGGTGTACCCGTCCGAGCTGTCCCCGGCCGGCGTGCACCCGATCGGCGGGAGGGCCGCCGAGGTTGCGCCGATCGAGGTGCTCTGCCCGCAGTGCGCCGTCCCGGCGGACCCGCAGGGCCTGCGCTGCCCGTCCTGCCGGGAGGATCTCGGCGTGCTGTTCCGGCTGCGTTACGCCGCCCGGATCGACTACAACCGGGCGCTGGCGGCGCTGGCGGCCGGTGACGGGGCGTTCGCGCTCGGACTGCTGCACCGCGCGGTGGCGGCCGAACCGGGGCTCGAACCGGCCCGGGACCTGCTGGAACGGGTGAGCGCGTCCGGGTCCGCGGGGCCGGAGCCGGGGGAGCGGGAGGGCGACACGCCCTCTGAGTGACCAATTCGGCCGTTCCCGGCCTGCCATCGAGTTCGATCGGTGCGAGTGTGTTCGTCACATGGATGTTCGCTGCCCTCACAAGGAGTGACGCAATGCGTATTCGTACCACCCTCGCCGCCACCGCCCTCGCCGCCGTGGCCGTTCTGGCCGGTGCCGGCACCGCCGCCGCGGGCGACGCGACCGCGAACGGTGTCGCGTTCGGTTCCCCCGGCGTGCTCTCCGGCAACCAGATCCAGATCCCGATCAACCTCGAGGCCAACGTCTGCGGCAACTCGATCGGCATCATCAGCATCCTCAACCCGGCCTTCGGCAACACCTGCATCAACGGCTGACCCGACTGCTGGGGCCGTCCGCCGAACCCCGGCGGGCGGCCCCAGCATCGTGTCCGCACCCCCGTTCGGGGGTGGCGGCGCGGGGCGCGCGGTGGAGACCATGGGGGCCGACCCGCACGCGCCCACCCAGGAGCCAGAACGTGCCGACCACGCCGACCCCGCGCAGCTACGCCTCCGGCACCTCGGACGTGCCGCTGCTCGGCGACACCATCGGGGAGAACCTTGACCGCGCCGTGCGCGCCTTCCCCGAACGGGACGCCCTGATCGACCGGGCCACCGCCCGCCGCTGGACGTACGCCGAACTCGCCGCCGACGTCGACGCGTTGGCACTCGGTCTGCTCGACCTCGGCATCGCCAAGGGCGACCGGGTCGGCATCTGGGCGCCCAACTGCGCCGAGTGGACGCTCACCCAGTACGCCACCGCCAAGCTCGGCGCGATCCTGGTCACCATCAACCCCGCGTACCGCTCGCACGAATTGGCGTACGTGCTCGATCAGGCCGGGATCCGCCTGCTGGTCGCGGCCGAGCGCTTCAAGACCTCCGACTACGCCGGAATGATCGAGGAAGTGCGGCCCCGGTGCCCCGATTTGGAGCGCAGAGTGCTGATCGGCGGCCCCGACTGGGACGCCCTGCTCGCCGCCGGGCGCCGCGCCGACCCAGGCCTTCTCGCGCAGCGGCAGCGGGAGTTGGCGCCGGACGACCCGATCAACATCCAGTACACCTCCGGGACCACCGGCTCCCCCAAGGGCGCGACCCTGTCGCACCACAACATCCTCAACAACGGCTACTTCGTCGGTGAACTGCTCAACTACACCGAGCAGGACCGGATCTGCGTCCCGGTGCCGTTCTACCACTGCTTCGGCATGGTGATGGCGAACCTGGCGGCGATCTCCCACGGCGCCTGCACGGTGATCCCCGCGCCCTCCTTCGACCCGGGCGCCACCCTGGCCGCCGTCGCCGCCGAGCGCTGCACCTCGCTGTACGGGGTGCCCACCATGTTCATCGCCGAACTCGCCGACCCGGACTTCGCGCGCCACGACCTCACCAGCCTGCGCACCGGCATCATGGCGGGCTCCCCCTGCCCGGCCGAGGTGATGAAGGACGTCATCGGCCGGATGGGCATGGCCGAGGTCGCCATCTGCTACGGCATGACCGAGACCTCGCCCGTCTCCGTCCAGACCCGTGCCGACGACACGGTCGACCGCCGGGTCTCCACCGTCGGCCGGGTCGGCCCGCACCTGGAGGTCAAGGTCGTCGACCCGGTCACCGGCCGGACCGTCCCGCGCGGCGAGCCCGGTGAACTCTGCACCCGCGGCTACTCCGTCATGCTCGGCTACTGGGGCGAGCCCGAGCGCACCGCCGAGGCCGTCGACGCCGCCCGCTGGATGCACACCGGCGATCTCGCCGTCATGGACCGGGACGGCTACCTCGCCATCACCGGCCGGATCAAGGACATGGTCATCCGCGGGGGCGAGAACCTGTACCCGCGCGAGATCGAGGAGTTCCTGTACACCCACCCCGACGTCCTCGACGTCCAGGTCGTCGGCGTGCCCGACGCCCGGTACGGCGAGGAGCTGATGGCGTGGGTCCGCATGCGCGCGGGCGCCGAGCCGCTCACCGCCGACACCGTCCGCACCTTCTGCGCCGGCCGGCTCGCCCACGTCAAGATCCCGCGGTACGTGCACGTGGTCGAGGAGTTCCCGATGACCGTCACCGGCAAGGTCCGCAAGGTCGAGATGCGCGCCGAGGCCGTGCGCCTGCTCGGCCTCTGAACCGCCCCGCAACCGGTCGCCGGACCGCCGCCGCCCGGTCCGAGCCCGCCCGCACACGCCGAACGGCCCCGGGCCGGCGGTTCCTCCGCCGGCCCGGGGCCGTTCTCTCCTGCGGCTGCCTCTCCTGCGGTTACCGGGCGCCCCAGGCCTGGTCGGTGGGGACGACCTCGCGGCCGAGCGGCATGAGGGAGATCGGGATCATCTTGAGGTTCGCCCAGCCGAACGGGATGCCGATGATCGACAGGAACAGCGGGATGCTGGTCACCAGGTGCGCGATCGCCAGCCACCAGCCCGCGAAGATCAGCCAGATGACGTTTCCGACGCAGGACGCCGCCCCGGCACCCGGCTTCTCCACGGTCGTGCGTCCGAACGGCCACAGTATGAACCCGGCGATCCGGAACGACGCGATGCCGAACGGGATGGTCACGATCAGTACGCAGCAGATGATTCCGGCGACGGTATAGGCGATAGCCATCCAGATACCGCAGAAGATCAGCCAAATGACATTGAGGACGAACTCGATCACCTTCATGGCCGACACCTTCTCACGGCTGCTGCTCGGGGTTCCACGATCCAGCCATGCCCGTCGCCGGGCGCGTCTACGCCCTTAGGGGACGTTCCTCAGGGTTTGTTCCGGGGTCGGCGCGGGTGGAGGCGGAAGGGGGCCGGGTGACCTGCCCCGGGGCGGTTGGGGGGTGTGGCTCGGGATACCCTGTGGGGGTAACTGGTGGCGGGTCGGTCGGGAGGTGGACGATGGCGGAGCCGCGTCCGGCCGTCCCCCGGGCCCTGCGCCTGCTGCTGCTCGCGGCGCTCCTGCTCGGCATCGTGACGATGCACACGCTCGGCCATCCGGCCACCGGCGGGCACGGGGTGGAGCACGGGACGGACCACGGGTCGGCACGGCACGCCGTGAGCGCCGGTCACCCGGCGGGCGCCGGGGAGACGGCGCACACCGCCGCGGCCGACGGCATGGATCCGATGACGGTGTGTCTGGCCGTGCTCGCCGGATGGACGTTGCTGCTCCTTGTCGCAGGCCCCCTGCTGCGGCACAGCGGTGACGCCGCCGCCGAGGTGAGGGCCCGGCTGCTGCGGGCCGTTCGCGCGTTGCCGCCGCCCGGGGGCGGCCGGATCCTCCTCGCCCGGTTGTCGGTGCTGCGTCAGTAGGCGTACGCCGGCCGCCCCGTGGCCGCGCTCCGGCGCGGGCGGGACGGCCGTCGCGACGTCCTGCTCACCCACACCCACCGCACGAGGTGCACTCCGTCATGCGCACACCCACCCGTCGTACCGTGCTCGGCGCGGCGCTCGCCGCCGCCGGCACCGGTCTGCTCGCCGCCTGTTCCGCCGATCCGATGAAGGGCATGGACCACGGGGGCGCCGCCCCCACCACCCCGGGCGGCTTCGTCGCGCCGGGCGGCCCCGAGGTCGCCGCCGCCGAGGCGCGGCGCGGGCCCGGGCCGGAGCGCAAGGTCGCGCTCACCGCCACCGAGACGACGCTCGACCTGGGCGGCCGTACCGTCCGCAGCTGGGCGTACGGTGACCGCCTGCCCGGCCAGGAGGTGCGCGCCACGGTCGGCGAGACGCTCGCCGTCAGTCTCGCCAACCACCTGCCGCAGCCCACCTCGTTGCACTGGCACGGCCTCGCGCTGCGCAACGACATGGACGGCGTGCCCGGGCTCACCCAGGACGCGGTGCGGGCGGGCGCCGGCTTCGAGTACCGCTTCGCGCTCGCCCACCCGGGGACGTACTGGTTCCACCCGCACTCCGGCGTCCAGCAGGACCGCGGCCTGTACGCGCCGCTGATCATCGAGGACCCGAGGGAGCCGCTGCGCTACGACAAGGAGTGGGTCGTCGTCCTGGACGACTGGGTGGACGGGGTCGACGGCAGCACCCCGGACGCCGTGCTCGCCGAACTCGCCCGGGGCATGGGCGGGATGGACCACGCGGGGATGGACCACCCGGCGACGGGCGGCCACGACATGGCAGCCATGGGCGGCACCCCGAGTGCCGCACCGGACCCCGCCGCCACCGGCCCGTCCCGGATGCTGATGGGTGCCCGCAGCGCGCTGCTCGGCGGCGACGCGGGCGACGTCGGCTACCCGTTCCACCTGGCCAACGGCCGGCTCGCCACCGCGCCCGAGACCTTCACCGCCAAGCCCGGCGACCGGGTCCGGATCCGGCTGATCAACGCGGGCGGCGACACCGCCTACCGGGTCGCGCTGGGCGGCCACGAGCTGACCGTCACCCACACCGACGGCTTCCCGGTCGAGCAGGCCACCACCCAGGCGCTGCTGCTCGGCATGGGCGAGCGCTACGACGTGCTGGTGACCGTCCAGGACGGCGTGTTCCCGCTGACCGCGCTCGCCGAGGGCAAGAACGCCTCCGCACTCGCCCTGCTGCGCAGCGGCGGCGGCGCCGCGCCGGACGCCTCGGTGCGCCCGGCGGAGCTGGACGGCAGGCTGCTCGGCGCGGCCCGGCTCAAGGCCGACCCGAGCGTGCGACTGCCCGCCAGGGCGCCGGACCGGACGGTGCGGCTGGAGCTCACCGGCGGCATGGCGAAGGCCGACTGGGCGTTCAACGGCCGCCGGTACGACCCGGCGCAGCGCCACCCGGTGGCGGCGGGGGAGCGGGTGCGGCTGGAGTTCCGCAACACCACGAGCATGTGGCACCCCGTCCACCTGCACGGCCACACCTTCGCGCTGCCCGGTGACGGGCCCCGCAAGGACACCGCGGTCGTGCTGCCGGGCGCGACGCTCGCCGTCGACTTCGACGCCGACAACCCGGGCCTGTGGATGGTGCACTGCCACAACGTCTACCACGCGGAGACGGGCATGATGACCGTCCTCGGTTACCGGGCCTGACCTTCGCGGCACGCGGCGTCGGGGCGGGGGAACGGCCCTGCCCCGGCGCCGTCCTGCCGTCGCTCGGAGCCCCGTCGCGGGCGCACTGTCACCGGCCGCACCACCGGCCGCACCACCCGCCGCGACCTGCGGAGCAATGACGTTTTCTTAACGCGGGGCGATGACGCGTCCTTAACGCCGGTCGCATAGCCTGTCGCACTGCCGTCGCCCGACGGCGCTTTTACGGGGTCTTTAACAAGAGGTGCAAGGTGGTTTCGTCGGGTTCGACGGAGGCGGCGACGGCGGAGCCGTCGTCGGCGCGAATACGGTTGCGGGGCTGGCTGCTGGAGGGCGTGTCGGCGGACGGGCCGGCCACGGGGGAGGCCGGTCAGGACGGTTCGCAGGGCGGCGCGCAGGCGGGGGACTCCGGCGCGCACAAGGGCCAGCGCTGGTGGCGGGTGATGTGCCTGACCGGCCTGGACTACTTCTCCACGCTCGGCTACCAGCCGGGCATCGCCGCCCTGGCCGCGGGGGTGCTGTCGCCGATCGCGACGATCGTGCTGGTGGTCGTCACCCTGCTGGGCGCGCTGCCGGTCTACCGGCGGGTCGCGCAGGAGAGCCCGCGGGGTGAGGGCTCGATCGCGATGCTGGAGCGGCTGCTGTCGTTCTGGAAGGGCAAGCTGTTCGTCCTGGCGCTGCTCGGTTTCGCGGCGACGGACTTCCTCATCACGATCACCCTGTCGGCCGCCGACGCGAGCGCGCACCTGGTGGAGAACCCGCACCTGACCGGCGTCCTCGGCGGCAAGCAGGTGCTGATCACGCTGATCCTGGTCGCGCTGCTCGGCGCGGTGTTCCTGAAGGGCTTCAGCGAGGCGATCGGCCTGGCGGTGGCCCTGGTCGGGGTCTACCTGGCGCTGAACGTGGTCGTGGTGGCCGTCGGCATCTGGAAGATCATCGAGGCGCCGCACGTGGTCACGGACTGGACCACTGCGCTGACCGCCCAGCACGGCAACCCGGTGATCATGGTGGGTGTGGCGCTGGTGGTCTTCCCGAAGCTGGCGCTCGGCCTGTCCGGCTTCGAGACCGGCGTCGCCGTGATGCCGCACATCGAGGGGGACCCGGACGACACCGAGGAGAAGCCCACCGGCCGGATCCGCGGCACCCGCAAGCTGCTCACCACGGCCGCCGTGATCATGAGCTGCTTCCTGATCACCACCAGCTTCATCACCACCCTGCTGATCCCGGCCGACCAGTTCAAGCCCGGCGGCGACGCGAACGGCCGCGCCCTCGCCTACCTGGCCCACGAGTACCTGGGCGGCACCTTCGGCAGCGTCTACGACCTGTCCACCATCGCCATCCTCTGGTTCGCCGGCGCCTCCGCCATGGCGGGCATGCTCAACCTGCTGCCGCGCTACCTGCCCCGCTACGGCATGGCCCCGCACTGGGCCCGCGCGGTGCGGCCGATGGTGATCGTGCTGACCCTGATCGGCTTCCTGGTCACCTGGCTGTTCGACGCCAACGTGGACGCCCAGGGCGGCGCGTACGCGACCGGCGTGCTGGTGCTGATCAGTTCGGCGGCCATCGCCGTCACCATCGCCGCGCACAAGGCGAAGCAGCGGGGCTGGACCACCGCCTTCGCGATCATCGCGGCGATCTTCCTGTACACCACCGTGCTGAACTGCATGGAGCGGCCGGACGGTCTGAAGATCGGCGCCTGCTTCATCGCCGGCATCATCCTGGTGTCGCTGCTCTCCCGGCTGCGCCGCGCCTTCGAGCTGCGCGTCACCGATGTGGTGCTGGACGACGTGGCGGAACGTTTCGTCAGGGACTACGCGCACCGCCCGCTGCGGCTGATCGCCAACGAGCCGACCCACCGCGACGTCGCCGAGTACCGCGACAAGATCCGCCAGATCCGCGCCGACAACGACATCCCCGGTGAGGACGACCTGGTCTTCGTCGAGGTGACCGTCCGGGACGCCTCCGACTTCGAGACCGTGCTGACCGTGCGCGGCGAGGTGCTGCACGGCCGCTACCGGGTGCTGACGCTGGAGAGCTCCAGCATCCCGAACGCGATCGCCGCGTTGGCCCTCACCATCCGGGACCGCACCGGGCAGCAGCCGCACCTCTACTTCGAGTGGACCGAGGGCAACCCCTTCGCCCAGTTCCTGCGGTTCTTCCTGTTCGGCCAGGGCGAGGTGGCCCCGGTCACCCGCGAGGTGCTGCGCGAGGCCGAGCCCGACCGCAGCCGCCGCCCGCGCGTCCACGTCGGCTGACGCTCCGCCGCACCACGTCGTCGGCCCGCCCGGTCGCACAGGACCGGGCGGGCCGACGGTTTTCCGGGGGCCGGGTCAGGACGGCAGGCGCAGCACCGTGCCCGGCAGGATCAAGTCCGGGTCGTCGCCGATGGCGGCGCGGTTGAGCGCGTAGAGGGCGGGCCAGCCGCCGGGCACGCGCAGGGTCTCGGCGACGTCGCCCAGGGTGTCGCCCTCGCGGACCGTCCACCCGCCGTCGCCGGCCTCGACGCCGGCCCGGTCGCTGCTGCTGTCAGCGGAGGGCGCGGGCGAGGGTGAGGGCGCGGGCGCGGGTGGCGGCGGAGGCAGCGCGGCGCCGCGCTCGCGCTCGTGGCCCCGGGTGGCGCGGGCGCCGCAGGCGGGCCAGGGGGAGAGGCCGCGCCGCCCGGCGAGGTGCTGGGCCACCGCGATCTGTTCCTCGCGGCTGGCGAGGTCGGGGCGCGGGGCGTAGGCGAGGCCGCCGTTCTCGCGCCAGGTGGGGGTGTCGAACTGGAGGCCGCCGAAGTAGCCGTTGCCGGTGTTGACGTGCCAGTTGCCGCCGCTCTCGCAGGCGGCCACGCCCTCCCAGTCGTACCTCCCGCCGTCGTACCCCCCGCCGGGGTCGGTGCCCGGGCCGCGGCCCGGGGGAGCGGCCTGGGCCGCGGGAGCGGTGAGGGCCACGGCGAGCGCGCACAGGGCGGCGGGGACGAGGCGGCGAAGACGAACGGTGGGAGGCATCGGCGGCTCTCAGCTTCGGGAACAGGGCGCGCACCGCCCGGAGGCGGCGCACACCAACCGATGCACGCCGGGTGGGGCGCGCCGCCGCCGACACGTCCGGCAAGTCACCCGCTCGGCCGCCCCGGACCACCCTGCCGGCCCGCGGCCATCCGGCCCCGCCCGGCGTCCCGGAACCGTAAGGACCGGTGCCGCCGCGCGGACCCTAGAGTGGCCGGGACGCCTCCCCGAGGAAGGGTACGAACGATGACGATCGATCAGGGAACCGGTGCTCCACACGCCGAACTGGGCGTGATCGGCGGCTCAGGGCTCTACGCGCTGCTCGACGACGTGACCGAACTGCACGTCGACACGCCGTACGGGCCGCCCAGCGACGCGCTGTTCCTGGGCGAGGTGGCCGGCCGCCGGGTCGCCTTCCTCCCCCGGCACGGGCGCGGCCACGGCCTGCCGCCGCACCGGATCGACTACCGGGCCAACCTGTGGGCGCTGCACTCCCTGGGCGTGCGCCAGGTGCTCGGACCGTGCGCCGTCGGCGGGCTGCGCCCGGAGTACGGGCCCGGCACGCTCCTGGTGCCCGACCAGTTCGTCGACCGCACCTCCGGCCGGGTGCAGACCTACTACGACGGCCTGCCGCTGCCCGGCGGGGCGCGGCCCGAGGTGGTGCACGTCTCGATGGCCGACCCGTACTGCCCGGACGGGCGGCGCGCCGCCCTGGACGCCGCCCGGGGCGCGGCCTGGGAGCCGGTGGACGGCGGCACCCTGGTGGTGATCGAGGGCCCGCGCTTCTCCACCCGCGCCGAGTCCCGCTGGTTCACCGCGAACGGCTGGTCGGTGGTCGGCATGACCGGCCACCCGGAGGCCGTCCTCGCCCGCGAACTCGGCCTCTGCTACACCTCGTTGGCGCTGGTCACCGACCTCGACGCGGGCGTGGAGAGCGGCGAGGGCGTCACCCACGCCGAGGTGCTGGAGGTCTTCGCCGGAAACGTCGACCGGCTGCGCACGGTGCTGTTCAAGGCGCTGGAGAGCCTGCCCGCCGCCCGGGACTGCGTCTGCTCGCACGCCCTGGACGGGCTCACGACGGGTCTGCCGGGCGTCTGACCCGCGGGCGCCGCCGCCACCACCGGACGAGTGCGAACAGCAGCACCGGCCCGGCGGTGGTGGCCAGCACCAGCAGCCAGTTGCGCAGGTACGGCAGCGGCAGGAGGGAGGAGTTGCCGTGGTTCTCGCCGTCCCGCAGCACCGCCGGCAGCCCGATCGCGCTCACCGCCGCCGCGACGACCAGCCAGCCGCGCAACGCCCAGTCGCGCGCCAGTCGCGCGCCCACCAGGCAGAGCAGCGGCACCCACAGCCCGTCGTGCAGCAGCACCCCGCCCACGGCCCAGACCAGCACGTCGAACGGGGCGGTGATGTAGGAGTCGGTGAGCAGGCCCGACAGGCCGAAGCCGATCAGGGCGAGCCCGCCGAGCAGCAGTACCGTACGCAGCCACCGGGGCATCAGATCACCTCCAGGCGCGCGACCCACTTGGTCTGCAGCACCCCCGGCCGGTTGGGCGCGATGATCCGCGCCGGGAAGCCGTGGTCCGCCGTCAGCACCTCGCCGTTGATCCGCAGGGCGAGCAGGGTGAGCGGGTCGACGGCGTACTCGGCGGGCATCCGCATCTCGCGGTACGGGCCGTCCGCCTCCAGCGAGGTGATCAGCAGGCCCGAGCCGGCCGGGGCGCCCGCCCGGACCAGCAGATCGGCCACCCGCACCCCGGTCCAGCGCGCCGAGAAGCTCCACCCCTCCACGCAGGCGATCGGCAACTCCACGTCGTACTGCGGGAGTCGGTTCAGCTCGGCGAGGGAGAGCCGGTACGGCTGCGGGCCGTCCACCCGGAGCCGCCAGTCGGCCGGCACGGTGACCGTCCCGGCCTGCGCGGCGGTCCGGTTGACCGGCAGCCCCTGCGGGCCCAGATCGGGGCGGCGCGGGGCCAGCAGGACCAGCCGGCGCAGGAAGGGGACGGTCTGCCCGGCTGTGGTGAGCGTGACCACGCCCACCGCGGCCGTCACGGCGGCCAGGAACGCCCGCCGCTGCGGCAGCCCGGCCGCCGGGCGGCGCCAGTGCCGCGCGATCAGCGGGCCCTTGGCCGCGAGGTGGACGAGCAGGCCGCCGGTGGCCAGCCAGGCCAGCCAGAAGTGCGTCTGGCGGAACGGGAACGGCCACGGATACCACTGCAGGGTGTCGAACAGCCCGGTGAACAGCTCCAGCAGCATCGCCGCGACCAGCACGAAGATCCCCAGCCGCTCCAGCGCGTGCGCCACGCCGCGCACCGGCGGCCACGCGAACAGCTGCGGGTAGACCGTCCACAGCTTCGCCCCCAGCAACGGGAAGGCCGCCAGGCCGCTGATCACGTGCAGCCCCTGGGTCACCCGGTAGCCGTTCACCGGGCGGCTCGACAGATACGGCGTCAGCCAGTCGGGCGGGTCCTGGAGGGCGTGGCTGATCAGCCCGGTCAGGAAGCACACCAGCAGCGCGGCGCCCAGCCAGCGGCCGAGCGCCACGGCGGTGCGCGGCTCGTGCAGCGCCGAGCGGAATCGCGGAAGGAGGTTCGGGGTCACCCGTCCATGGAACCGCCTGGCCCCGGTTTCGCCGCGGCGCGACGTGCTTACGGAATCCGAACGGCGCCACGCCGCTGCGGCCGCGCGCCGCCGCCCGGTGGCAGGGTGGGCGGGTGCCCAACCGCCCTCCGCGCATCCGCTCCCGGCTCACCCGCGTGCTGCCCTGCCTGCTCGCGCTGGCCGCCCTGACCGTCGCGCTCGCCCTCACCGTCACCGGCGGCGGCACGCTCGGCCACCGCGCACCGCTGTACGCCTGGTACGCCGTCGACGCCGCCCTGTACGCCCTCGCCCTGCTGGCGCTGCGCCAGGTGAGTGACCGTCAGATCGTGCCGCTGGTCCTGGCCGGGAGTATCGCCGTCGCCGCCGTCGGCCTGCTCGCCCCGCCGCGCACCAGCGACGACGCCTACCGCTACGTCTGGGACGGCCGCGTCCAGGCCGCCGGCACCTCCCCGTACGCGCACACCCCGGACGACCCGGCGCTCGCCCGGCTGCGCACCCCCGACCTGTGGCCGGCCGGCGGCGCCTGCGACGGCTGGGACGAGCGGCGCACCGCCGCCGGCGACTGCACCCGCGTCAACCGGCCCGCCGTGCACACCATCTACCCGCCGGTCGCGGAGGCCTGGTTCCTCGCCCTGCACCCCTTCGGGGGAGGAGTGCGCGGGATGCAGGCCGCCGGCGCCCTGCTCGCGGTGGCGACCACGGGGGCGCTGCTCGTGATCGGGCGGGGCGGCCGGCGGGCCGCACTGTGGGGGTGGTGCCCCGGCGTGGCGGTGTGGTCGGTCAACGACGCGCACGTGGACACCCTCGGTGCGCTGCTGCTGGTCGTGGGCCTCGGCTGCGCGGCCCGGCGGAAGGCGACGCGGGCCGGCGCGCTGCTCGGCGCGGCCGTGGCGGTCAAGCTGATCCCCGCACTGGCCCTGCCGGGCGCGCTGGCCCGTCGGCGCCCGCGCGAGAGCGCCCTGCTGCTGGGCGCCTCGCTCGGCGCGTTCGCCCTGGCCTACCTGCCCTACCTCGCCGCCTCCGGCACCGGCGTGCTCGGCTACCTGCCCGGCTACCTGAAGGAGGAGGGGTACGAGCAGGGGCACCTCGACCGCTTCGGCCTGCTCGCCCTCCTCCTGCCGGACGCCCTGCTGCCGTGGGCCGCCGGGGCGGTCCTGGCCGCCGTCGCCCTGTGGGTGCTCCGGCGCGGCGACCCCGCCCGCCCCTGGGACGGCGCCCTGTTCGTCACCGGCACGGCCCTGCTCCTCGCCGCGCCCGCCTACCCCTGGTACGGCCTACTGGTGGTGGCCCTGGTCGGCCTCACCGGCCGCTGGGAGTGGCTCGCCGTCCCGGCCGCCGGGCAGTACCTCTACCTGGCGGGCGGAGCCGCTGCCCAACAGGCCGCCTACGGCGCCGCGTTGGCGTGCGTCGCGGTCGGCGTCCTGGTGCGCGGGAGAACGGCCGCCGACCTCAGCGGGGCTCCAGCCCCTGGAGCATCTCCGGCAGGTCCCGGCTGTGCAGCACCCCGAGGGACTTCGTCGCCCGGGTGAGGGCGACGTAGAGGTCGTTCACGCCGTGGGCGTGCGCCGCGAGGATCTCGGCCGGCTCCACGACCAGGACGGCGTCGAACTCAAGGCCCTTGGACTGCGCGGCCGTCAGCAGGACGGCCGGCGAATCCAGCGACGCCGGGCCGTCGTTGACCGAGACGCCTGCCAACCCGGCGATCCTGTCGAGCAGTTCGGCCGGGGCGTCCGGGGCGTGGATGACCGCCAGCCGGCCGCCGTCCAGCGCCGCGAGCTCCCGCTCGACGGCGCCGCGCAGCGCCGCCGCCCGGCCGTCCGCGGGGATCCGCAGGCTCCACGGGCGGGTTCCGCCGCTGCGCACCGCGGTGGGGGCGGCGAGCGAGGGGTCGAGCGCCCGCAGGACGCCTTCGGTGACCTGCATGATCTCGGCCGGGGTGCGGTAGTTGATGGTGAGTTCCACCGTGCGCCAGCGCCCCGCCGTGTACGTGTCGAGGGCCTGGCCCCAGGAGCTCAGCCCGGCCGGCGCGCCGGTCTGCGCCAGGTCGCCGACGATCGTCATGGAACGGCCGGGGCAGCGGCGGGCCAGCATCCGCCAGGCCATCGGGGACAGCTCCTGGGCCTCGTCCACGATCACGTGCCCGTAGCCCCAGGTCCGGTCCTCGGCCGCGCGCTCGGCCAGCGGCCGGAGCGACTCCTCGCCGCGGTACTGGCGGGCCAGCATCTTCGCGTCCATCTCGACCAGCCCCACGCCGAAGTCGTCGAGGACGATCTTGGCGAACTCCAGCTCAGCCGCCTCGGCGGCGGCCTCGGCCCGGCGGGCGACGGCGGCGCCCGGCAGCGGGCCGAGCAGTTCGGCGACCTCGTCGAGCAGCGGTACGTCGTCGGTGGTCCAGATGGTCCGGGCGGTCGCGGTGGGCACGGCCTCCTCGGCCTCCTCGGCGGCGGACTCCCGTTCCGGGTCCGGCAGTTCGCGCAGGAGTGCGGTGCGTTCGGCCTCGGTGAAGTCCGGCATGGCGCTCGCCAGCAGCTCCGGGGAGCCGAACAGGCTCGTGAGCACCTGCTCCGGGTTCAGCAGCGGCCACAGCTTCTGGGCCACGGCCTGGAACTCGGGTTCGTGGACGAGCGCGTCGGCGAGGTCCGCCACGGCGTCCAGGTCCATGTCCTTCTCCTGGTCCCGGGCGATCCGCAGGGCCAGCTCGGAGGAGAGCCGCTCCACCAGATCGGCCCGGGCCGCGTTGTGCGGCCTGCCGCTCCGGTGCGCGGCGGCGTGGGCCCGCTCGCAGAGCGCCCGGTCGATCCGGAGCTGCTCGTTGTAGGGCGAGGTCCTGCCCACGGTGATGGTCCACGACTCCTCCGGCAGTTGCCGCAGGCCCTCCAGCGCGGCGGTGAGGACCTGTGCCATCCGGGCGTCGCCCTTGACGGCGGCCGCCTCGGGCGTCTCGGTGCCGGTCCCGGTCACCCCCGGGTAGAGCGTGCCGATGCTGCTCAGCACGACCTCGCTCTCGCCGAGCGCGGGAAGCACCTCGTCGATGTAGCGCAGGAACGTGGTGTTCGGCCCGATGACCAGCACACCGTGCTTGGCCAGCCGGTCGCGGTGGGTGTAGAGCAGGTACGCGGCGCGGTGCAGGGCGACGACGGTCTTGCCGGTGCCCGGGCCGCCCTGGACGACCAGGACGCCGCCGAGCGCGTCGCGGATGACGCGGTCCTGCTCGGCCTGGATGGTGGAGACGATGTCGCCCATCCGCCCCGTCCGGGCCGCTGTCAGCGAGGCGAGCAGAGCGCCCTCCCCGCTGAGCTCGGCGTTGCTGCGGCCCGCGTGGGCGCCCACGCCGAAGGCGTCGTCGTCGAAGTCGACGACGGTCCGGCCCTTGGTCCGCAGGTGCCGTCGCGCCACCACACCGCCCGGTGCGGCGGGCGTCGCCCGGTAGAACGGCTCCGCGGCCGCCGCCCGCCAGTCGGTGAGCAGCGGCTCGTGGTCGTCGTCCGACAGGGCGATCCGGCCGATGTACTGCCGCTCGCCGTCGGCGTCGTTGATCCGGCCGAAGCACAGCCCGTACTCGGCGGCGTGCAGCGCGGCCAGCCGGCGGGTGTGGTGGATCTCCATGGTGTCGCGCTCCAGGAGGGCCTGGATCGTCCCGCCCTTGTCCTGGAGGTGGACCTCGCGCAGCCGGGCGGCCGCGAGCGCGCGCTGGGCTTCGAGCCGCTCGTACAGCCTGCCGACGTACGCGTTCTCCGCCCGCAGTTCGCCGGACCGCCAGTCGTCGGCGGGTGAATTCGGTTCGGGCGAGGAGGACTCGGGCGAGCGGGATTCGGGCGAGGAGGATTCGGATGAGGAGGATGAGGAGGACGAGATGGGGGACAAACCTGGCTCCAGGTGTTCTGAGCTTTTCGATTCCGCAGGCGGTCGGCCGGGAAATCGGGGGTGGCGGCGGGTGGAATTATCCGGCACGCCTCAGCGGCCGGCCGCGTCGAGCAGCAGTTGTGCGGCCGGCGCCGCGCCATCGGTGCGGATCATGGTGGCCGCGGCGGTCGCCCACACCCGGGTCTCGGGGGAGAGGGCCGTCCTGAGCGCGGCCGACAGGGACTCGGTGGTCGGGGTCGGCCCGTCGAGTGCCACGCCGATGCCCGGCTCGGCCACCCGGCCGAACAGCGCCTGCTGGTCGACCTCGCCGACGACGAGGCAACCGCCCCGGTCGTCCCGCAGTCGCGCCGCGAGCCCCACCAGCGGTTCGACATCCCCGCGGGACCCGTACGTCGACAACAGCACACGCATTCTCGCGACCCCAAATTTCCGCGGATTCCGGTTCAGGTCGACGATTGTGCGGCACGACCAGGGCCTTGCCGCAAGGCCCCCCGTACGTTATAAGTTGGAAGTGGCCGGGAGTGGTTTTTCCTCCTGTGCCTTTTTTCTCGCCCGCTGCGGGCGGACTTCTTCTCTGCTGGTGAAGCGGTGTGTGCGGCGCGCGCCGCATGTGCTGCGTGTGCGGAGTGTTCGGCCCGGAATGACGACGTGACGGCGTGACGACGCGGGCGGGGCCCGACCGGAGTTCCGGTCGGGCCCCGCCGGGTGTGGGTCAGGCCTTGATGGTGAGCCAGGCGCCGAGACCGTTGCAGCCACGGGCGTCGTAGCTGGTGCTGCGGTAGCCGGCCGGGATCGGCGAGTAGGGGCAGGTCCAGATGCCGTTGCGGACCAGTTCGTGGAACCAGGCGCCGACGCCGCTGCACCCCTGGGGGTTGTAGTTGGTCAGGACGTAGCCGGAGACGATCGGCGAGCCGGAGCAGGTCCACAGGCGGTTCTGGGCGGGTGCCTGGAACCAGGCACCATGGTTGTTGCAGCCGCTGGAGTTGAACATGGTGATGACGTAACCGTCCGGGACGGGCGTTCCGGGGCAGGTCCACCCGCCTACCGAGGCGGTTGCCGCGGGGGCGGCGGCGGTGGCGGTTCCGGCCGCCGTGCCGGTGAGGGCGGCGGCGAGGAGGGCGACGACGGCCGCCGCTCTTCCCGCGTGGGTCCGCAGCTGACGGAGGATTCTGGTCACGGCGCACCGGTCCGATCGGTAGCCCCGGCGGTCGCGGCCGGCCGGGGAGGGGGAACAGCGGGGATGCGTGGCACCGTAGTGGCGTGGTCGGAGCCGGGGGAATACGGGGTTCGAAAGATCGTCGAACTTGACCGGAAAACGATCTCCCGCCGCTCGTCCGCTCGTCCGCTCGGCCGTGGAGCCTGCGGGCGGAGATGACGAAAGGCTGACGGACCGGTGCCGGGCCTCGCGCCGGCCGGGCTCGGGCTGGTGCAATCGGGGGCGTGGACAGAACAGGCGAAGAGGGTAGGGGAGCCCCGGTGGGGCGGCGGGTGGTGCTCGGGCTGCTCGGGCTCGGGGCCGTCGGGGTGGCGGCGGGGCCGTACCTGCAACGGGCCGAGTCGGGCTTGGCCGAACGGGACCCGAGCGGGCTGAGCGGGCTGCTGCCGGGCAACAACGGATTCCGGTACTACTCGGTGGTGTCGTCCGTCCCGGAGCGGAGCGCGGCGGACTACACGCTCAGCGTGGACGGGATGGTCGAGCGGCCCGCGACGTTCCGCCTACCGGACCTGCGGGCGATGCCGCAGCGGCGGCTCGTGCGGGACGTGCAGTGCGTGACCGGATGGCGGGTGCCGGACACCCCGTTCGAGGGGGTGCCGCTCGCGCACCTGCTGGACGCCGCGGGCGTGCGGCCGGGGGCCGGGGCCGTCCGGTTCAGCTGCTTCGACGGCGCGTACACCGAGAGCCTGACGCTGGCGCAGGCCCGACGGGACGACGTGCTGGTCGCGCTGCGGATGCGGGACAACCCCATCTCCCACACCCACGGCGGCCCGGTGCGGCTGTACGTCGCGCCGATGTACTTCTACAAGTCCGCCAAGTGGCTCTCCGGGATCACCGTGACCGGCTCGGTGGAGCCGGGCTACTGGGAGCGGGACGGGTACGACGTCGACGCCTGGGTCGGCCGGTCGAACGGACGTGACGATGCGCCCACCGGCTGAACTCCTGCTGCGCTTCACCCGGGCCGAGCGCTGGGTGCACCGGACGACCGCCGCGCTGACCGGCGTCTGCCTGGCCACGGCGGCCTGCCTCTACCTCGCCCCGCTCGCCGAACTGGTCGGCAACCGGCGGCTGGTGGTGACGGTGCACGTGTGGTGCGGCCTCGCGCTGCCCGTGCCGCTGCTGCTCGGCCTCGCCTCGCGGGCGCTGCGCGCGGACGCCGCCCGGCTGAGCCGCTTCACCCCGGCGGACTGGGCCTGGCTGCGCGCCGTCCGGCGCCGCGCCCCGGACCGGCCGGCGGGCAAGTTCAACGCCGGGCAGAAGCTCTACGCGCAGTGGACGCTCGGCTCGATGCTGGTGATCGTCGGCACCGGGCTGCTGATGTGGCTGCCCAGTCTCGCTCCGCCCGCCTGGCGGACCGGGGCGACCTTCGTCCACGACTGGCTGGCCGCCGCCATCGCCGTGGTGGTGGTCGGACACGTCCGGCTGGCCTGGCGGGATCCGCAGGCGCGGCTCGGGATGAGGACCGGGCTGGTGGAGCGCCGGTGGGCCGAGCGCGAGCACCCGCAGTGGCGCCCGGTGGGCCGGGAGTAGGCGGCCGGTCGGACGTCTTGTCGTGGCCCGGGGCATGTGGCAGGCTCGGCCGGGACGCCTCGAAGGGTGCCGCCGGGGCACCCCTGACCGTGGGGCCAAGAGGCGGTTGGGCGACAGCCGCACGCGTGGTGCACGACCGGCATCCTGCAAGGCTCCTTGGACCCCGGCGCCAATCTTCCCTCCCTCCCTCGCCGCCCTGTCGATCGCGGGCGGCCCTCCGACTCCGTGGGCAGCCGACACTCAGGTTAGGTATGCCTTGCTTTCGCTCTGACCAGCACTCTAAGGTAACTCCTCAGAGGACCTGAGAACCTGAGGACTTAAGAGTGATCATGACAGAACTCCATGAACTGACCCTGGCCGAACAGGCCGCCGCGATCCGGGAACGGACCGTCTCCCCGGTCGACCTCGTCGACCACTACCTCCGAAGGATCGACCGGCTGAACGGCGCGGTCGGCGCGTACCGCACCGTCGACCACCGGGGCGCGCGACAGGCGGCCGCGGCGGCCGAGGCCCGGCTCGCCGCCGCCGAGGACACCTCGCAGCTGCCGCCGCTGCTCGGAGTGCCGATCTCGGTGAAGGACACCTGGCCGGTGGCCGGACTCCCGTTCACCGGGGGATCGGCCGTCTTCGCCGACCGGATCGCCCCCGCCGACGCCGTCGTGGTCGGTGCCCTGCGGGCCGCGGGCGCCGTCCTGCTCGGCACCACCCTGGCGGCCGAATTCGGCTGCTCCGCCTACACCGAGACGGCCCACGGCACCGCCCGCAGCCCCTACGACCTGGAGCGGGGCGCCGGCGGATCCAGCGGCGGCGCCGCCGCCTCGGTCGCGGCCTGCCTGGCCGCCGGCGCGATGGGCAGCGACGGCGGCGGCTCGATCCGGATCCCCGCCGCCGCCTGCGGGCTCGTCGGCCTCAAGCCGAGCCGCGGCCGGGTCACCCCCGCGCCGGGCACCGACGCGCTCGGCCTGGCCACCGCCGGACCGCTGGCCAGGACCGTGTTCGACACCGCCCTGCTGCTGGACGTGATGGCGCACAGCGCGCCCGGCGACAGCGGCACGCTGCCCGCCGGTCCCGCCGGAACCTTCCAGGCGGGTGCCGAGCGGGCGCCCGGGCGGCTGCGGATCGGCGTCCTGCCCGAGACGGCCGGACAGGACGGGCCGAGCCGGTTCGGCTGTCGCCGCACGGCCGACCTGCTCGCCGACCTGGGCCACCAGGTGGACGAGGCCCCGCCGTTCAGCCCGGCGGAGTACCTGGCCGCCTTCACCGTGGTGTGGGGCGTCCTGGCCGCGTCCGTACCGGTACCGCCCGGACGGGAGGGCGACCTGCTCGCGCTGACCGCCTGGCTGCGGTCCGAGGGGCGTGCCCGCAGCGCCCCGGACCTGCTCGCCGCACACGCCTCGCTCACGGCGACGGCCCGCGAACTCTCCTCCCGCTATGCAGAGTTCGACGTCATCCTGAGCCCGACCACCGACACGCTCGCGCCGCCGGTCGGCTCGCTGGTCGACCAGGACGCCCCCGAACGGACCTTCGCCAGGATGCTCGACTTCACCCCGCGCACCCCGCTGGCCAACATCACCGGGCAGCCGTCGATCAGCCTCCCCCTGCACTGGACGCCCGACGGGCTGCCGGTCGGCATCATGCTGACCGGCCGGCCGCACCAGGAGGCCACCCTGCTCGCCCTCGGCGCCCAGCTGGAGCAGGCCCTGCCGTGGCTCCACCGCACCCCGCAGCCGGTGCTCGACCTGGACGCCGCACACCTGGACGCCGCACCCCAGGTAGAGGAGGGAACCGCGTGAAGCGCGGCCAGCTGGCCTTCCTGACCGGCACCCACGTCGTCAACGACCTCTACCAGGGCGCCGTCCCGGCACTGCTGCCCTTCCTGATGTCCGAGCGGCACTACAGCTACACCGCCGTCTCGGGGATCGCGCTGGCCGCCACCGGCCTGTCCAGCGTGGTCCAGCCGCTCTTCGGCCTGCTCGTCGACCGCCGTCACCGCGGCTGGCTCGTCCCGGCCGGCTTCCTGACCGCCGCCGGGGGCCTCGGCTGCGCCGGGCTCGCCGACAGCTACCTGCTCACCTGGCTCTGCGTGGCCCTCGCCGGGATCGGCGTCGCCGCCTACCACCCGCCCGCCACCAACCAGGCCAGGGCGGCGGGCGGCCAGTCCCAGCAGGCGATGAGCCTGTTCTCCGTCGGCGGCACACTCGGCGCCTCGCTGGCGCCGGCCCTGGTGACGCTGGTGGTCGGCTCGCTCGGCCTGGCCGGCAGCTGGCTGCTCGCCGTCCCCGCGGTGGTGATGGGTGCACTGTGGGCGGCCCAGGGCCCGTGGCTGCGCCGCCGGGGCCACACCCCCGCGCCGCCGCTGGTGACGGCCGGTACGGCCGGGGGCGGGCAGCGCGACGACTGGCGGGCCTTCGGCCGGCTGGTGGTCGCCACGGTCTGCTGGTCGGTGCCCTACGTCACGGTGACCTCGATGCTCGCCCTGCACCTCCAGCGCGACCTGCACACCTCGACGGGCGCGGGGGCCGTGGCCCTCACCTCCCTCACCCTGGCCGGTGCGGCGGGCACCCTGCTCGGCGGGCGGCTGGGCGACCGGTACGGGCGGCTCCTCCCGATCCGGCTGGGCTACCTGCTGGCCGTCCCCGCCCTGGCCGGCGTGGCCTTCGCCCCCACCTTCGCGGCGGCCGAACTCGCCACCGTCGCTTTCGGGTTGGCGATGTTCCTGCCGTTCGCCGCCCAGGTGACGCTGGCCCAGGACTACCTGCCCAACCGGCCCGGCACCGCCAGCGGGCTGACCCTGGGCCTGGCGATGTCGGTGGGTGGGCTGGCCGCCCCACTGCTCGGCCGGATCGCGGACGCGTACGGGCTGCGCACCGTACTGGGATCGGTGCTCGGGGTGCTGCTGGTCGCCCTGGCCTGCGGACTGCGGCTGCGTGACCGGGTGCTGCCGACGGCCGAGTCCGGCCCGCCACCGGGCCCGGAGCCGGAGCCGTCGTCGGAGCCGGAGTCGGAGCCGTCGTCGGCGTCGGTGGGCGCGGCGGCGGAACGGGCTGGTGGGCGGGCCCGCTGAGGGGCTGCGCGGTTGCGGGGCCGCGGGGCCCGTCCTCATGGCAGCGGGACCGGGACACCGTCGTCGCCGGGAACCCGCCGTCGGGTCAGGGCGGTGAGGCCGGGGCCGCCGAGATCAACGGCCCTGTGCGCCTCAGTGCTTGTGCAGGGCGAGGAAGCGGCGGCCGTGCGAGGTCCAGCGCTCCGCCTCGACCAGCCCGGCCGCGGCGCGGGCCCGCCTGAGGGCGGCGGACGTGCCGAGCCGGGCCCAGGGGAAGGCCGGTCCGAGCCGGCCGTCCGGGCCCTCGACCTGGACGGTGACCTGCTCGTCCACCTCCTCGGGCTCCACCTCGACCAGCAACAGCCCGTCCGGCGCGATGAGTTCGGCGCCCCTGTGGAGCAGGGCGTCGGGGTCGCCGCCGATGCCGAGGTTGCCGTCGGCGAGGAGCGCGGCGCCCCAGCGGCCCTCGGCGGGCAGCCGGTCGAAGACCGAGCGGCAGAGCGCCGGGCCGCCCAGTCCGACCGTGCGGGCGACGGCCGCCCTGGTCACGTCGACGCCGAGGGCCGGGACGCCGAGGGCGAGCAGCGCGGCGACCAGCCGCCCGGGGCCGCAGCCGAGGTCGAGGACGGGCGCGGCCCGGCGGGCGCAGCGCCGGAGCAGGCTGTGGTCGGCGCCGGCCGCCGGGGCGCACCAGCGTTCGATGTCCAGCCGCAGGCGGTGGCCGTCCTCGCGGCGCAGCCAGAGCGGGCCGCGCCCGGTGCGGACGGCTTCGGCGAACGGGTCGTCCACCCAGGCGGTGGCGGTCGTCAACTCGCCACCTCCGGCTCCAGGTCGACCGTTGCCAGTTGGGCGGCGAAACGGCTGCCCGGGGCCTCGGCGGCGACGCGCCGGGCGTCCTCGGCGGTGTCCACGTCGGTGAGCGGTGGGAGGTGGTGGATCGTCAAGTCGGCTTCGGTGAGGCGTTCCAGGAGTGCCGCGCCGGTCCTCGCGGTGGACATCGGCACGCCGTGCAGCAGGCGCGCGGCCAGTTCGGCGGTCGGCCGGGCCAGGCCCAGCGCCCAGAAGCCACCGTCGGCCGCCGGGCCGTACCAGGCGTCCGTGCGCGACCGCCGCGCGGCCGACAGTGGCTCGGCCAGCACGGCGGCGCTCAGCTGCGGGGTGTCCATCCCGACCAGCAGCGCCGGGGCGTGCGGGGCCACCCGGGCCGCGTGCGCGAAGGCGGCGGCCAGCCGTTCGTCCAGCCCGCCGCCGGTCTGAGGGACGACCTCCCAGCCGGGCGGCAGCCAGTCGCCCGGTTCGCCGTCCAGGACGAGCACGCGCTGCCCGGCCGGCATCGTGCCCAGGGTGTGCAGGGTGTCGGAGAGGGCGGCCGCGGCCAGGGCGGCGGCCTGTTCGGGGGTGCACGGCGGGGTGAGCCGGGTCTTCACCCGGCCGGGGGCGGGCGATTTGGCGATCACCAGCAGGGTCGGCGGGGGCGCGGCCAGCACGACCCGCATGTCGCGGATCGCCTGGCGGGTGCCGCGCAGGGTGCCGGTGACCTTGGAGCGGCCCGCGCGCGGCAGGTAGTCGACGGGCGTCTCGGTGATCCGCAGCCCGGCGGCCGAGGCGGCGAGCACCATCTCCAGCGGGTAGCCGGACCGGCGGTCGCCGAGCCCCAGGGCCAGCAGCTGTTCGCGGCGGGCGGCCCGCATCGGGCCGAGGTCGTGCAGTGGCGCGCCGGTGCGGGCGCGCAGCCGTCGGGCCAGGACGGTGTTGGCCAGGCGGGCGTGCAGCGGCCACGCCCCGGCGGTGGCCGGGCGGCGGCGGCCCAGCACCAGGTCGGCGGAGCCGGCCAGCACCGGGCCGGTGACCAGGGGGAGCTGGGCGGGATCGAGGGAGCCGTCGCAGTCCAGGAAGCAGACCAGGTCGGCGGTGGCGGCGCGCAGCCCGGCGTGGCAGGCGGCACCGAACCCGCGCCGGGGCTCCTCGACCACCGTCGCGCCGAGCGAGCGGGCGAGGTCGGCGGAGCCGTCCCGGGAGCCGTTGTCGACGACGACGGCCCGCCAGCCGTCCGGGATCCGCGCCAGCACCCAGGGCAGCGCGGCGGCCTCGTCGAGGCAGGGCAGCACGACGTCGACGGGGGAGACGGGGGAGGTGGGTGAGGTCACCCGGCCACGCTAAGTGCGGGACGGCGGGGTGCGGCGGCGGCGCAGCCTTACGGAAGTCGGACGCCCCGGCGGCTGACCCGTCCGGCGGATCCGGCCGGGCCGCATCGGGCTGGGTCGCATCGGGCTGGGCTGGGCTGGTCCGGGTCGGGCGAGGTGCGGGCGGCGGATCTTACGGAACGCGAACGCGGGCCCGCTTCCGTCCGCGTCCGCCGCCGAGGCCTCCTATCCTCGGCGAGGTGAACGACACCTCGCACATCCTGGTGATCGACGACGACCCGACCGTGGCCGAGGTCGTCGCCGGCTACCTCACCCGCGCCGGGCACCACGTGGACCGGGCCGCCGACGGCGCGCTGGGCCTGGACCTCGCCGAGCGCACCCGCCCCGACCTGCTGGTGCTGGACCTCATGCTGCCCGGCCTCGACGGGCTGGAGGTGCTGCGCCGGCTGCGGGCCTCCGCCGGGGGCGCCGCGCTGCCGGTGGTGCTGCTCACCGCCAAGGGCGACGAGGCGGACCGCATCCTCGGCCTGGAGCTGGGCGCGGACGACTACGTCACCAAGCCGTTCAGCCCGCGCGAACTGGTGCTGCGGGTGCAGTCGGTGCTGCGCCGCGCCCGGGCGGGGAGCGGGGCCGCCGACGCGACGGCCGATGGGACGGGCGGCGGGCCGGCCGGCGGGGTGCTGCGCTCGGGGGACGTCACGCTCGACCCGAAGGCCCGCCGCGCCCACCGGGGGGATCGGGAACTCGCCCTCACCCTGCGGGAGTTCGACCTGCTGGCGTTCCTGCTCCGGCACCCCGGCACGGTGTTCTCCCGGCAGAGCCTGATGCGGCGGGTCTGGGGCTGGGACTTCGGCGACCTCTCCACCGTCACCGTCCACGTCCGGCGGCTGCGCGAGAAGATCGAGGACGACCCGGCCGCGCCCGCCCTGATCAGCACCGTCTGGGGCGTCGGGTACCGCTACGACCCGGCTCCCCGGGAACCGGCGCCGCACGATCCGGCTACCCGCGATCCGGCTCACTCCATGCCGCACCACCCGCAGGGCGGTGCGGCGTGAAGGATCTGCTGCTGATCGCCCTGTTCGCCGCCCTCGGCGCGGGCGGGGCCGGCCTGCTCGGCTGGGCGGCGATCCGGCTGCTGCGCCGCCGCTCCGTCGCCCTGTCCCTGTTCTGCGTGGCGGTCGTGACCGTCCTCGCGGTGACCTCCGGGACGTTCGCCGTGGCGCAGGCGATGTTCCTGTCCACCCACGACCTCGGCGTGGTCATCACGGTGCTCGGCATGGCCGCCGTCGTCGCGCTGCTCACCGCCGCGCTGCTCGGCCGTCAGGTGGTGGCCGGCAGCCGGGCGCTGACCGAGGCCGTCCGGACGGTCGGCAGCGACGCCGGGTTCACCGCGCCAGACCATCCGCTCGGCGCGGAACTCGCCGCGCTGAGCGAGGAGTTGGCCGCCACCAGCGCCCGGCTGGCGGAATCCCGGGCGCGCGAGCAGGCCCTGGAGCACTCCCGCCGGGAGCTGGTCGCGTGGATCTCGCACGACCTGCGCACCCCGCTGGCCGGCCTGCGGGCGATGGCCGAGGCGCTGGAGGACGGCGTCGCCGAGGACCCCGACCGCTACCTGGTGCGGATCGGTACCGAGGTCGAACGGCTCACCGGCATGGTGGACGACCTGTTCGAGCTCTCCCGGATCCAGGCGGGCGCGCTCGCCCTCTCGCTCACCCGGGTCTCGGTGTACGACCTGGTGGACGACGCGCTCGCCGGGGCGTACCCGCTGGCCCGGCGGCGCGGCGTCCGGCTGGAGGGGCGGCAGGTGGCCGACGAGCCGGCGGCGGCCGAGCCGGTCGAGGTGGACAGCGGGGAGATCACCCGGGTGCTCGGCAACCTGCTGGTCAACGCGATCCGCTCGACCCCCGCGGACGGCGTGGTGGCCGTCGCCGCCCGGCGGGAGGCCGACGAGGTGGTGCTGTCGGTGACCGACGGCTGCGGCGGCATCCCGGAACAGGACCTGCCCCGGGTGTTCGAGACGGGCTGGCGCGGCGGCTCCGCCCGCACGCCCCGCCGCGACGACGGCCGGGCCGCCGGAGAGCCCGGCGAGAGCGGTGCCGGGCTCGGGCTCGCCATCGTGCGCGGCATCGTCGAGGCGCACGCCGGGCGCGCGGAGGTGCGCAACGTCGCCGGGGGCTGCTGCTTCGAGATCGCCCTGCCCGCGCCGCGCGCCCGGCGGGAATGACGAGACAGGTCCCGGGGGTCCGCCTTTCGAGCGCGCGGCCTGCTCGGCCCGCTGTTCCTGCTCGGTCTACTCGGCCACGGCCTCGCGCAGCCGCTTCTTGTCCGGCTTGCCGACCGACGTCAGCGGGATCTCGTCCACAAGGTGCAGGGCCTCCGGCGCGTAGATCCGCCCCTTGCGGGCAGTGACGAACGCCTGGACGTCCGCCAACTCGGGCTGCTGCCCGGGAGCGGGAACGACGGCGACGTGGACGTGCTCCGCCTCCTGCGCGTCGCGCACGCCGAAGACCGCGCAGCGGGCGATCGCCGGGTGGGTGAGCAGGAGGTCCTCGACCTCGGACGGGTAGACGTGCCCGCCGACCACGATGATCAGGTCCTTGACCCGGTCTGCCAGGTAGAGGTTGCCGTCCGCGTCGAAGTAGCCGACGTCGCCGGTGTTCAGCCAGCCGTCGCGCAGCACCTCGGCGGTCAGGTCGGGCAGCTTCCAGTACCCGGCCATGAGTCCGGCCGATCGGACGTGGACCTCGCCCTGCTCTCCGGTCGGCAGCGCGGTGCCGTCCTCGGCGCGGACCTCCACGTCGACGCCGGGGATGGGCCGGCCGACCGAGACCTGGCCGCCCTGCGCGATCCGGTCGTGCGCCTCCGGGGTGAGGAAGGAGATCAGCTGCGCCTCGGACATCCCGTAGACGCCCGCCAGGACCGGCCCGAACACCTTGAGTGCCTCGCGGATCCGGGTCGGCGAGGCGGCGCAGCCCCCGTACGTGATCTGCCGCAGGCTGGACAGGTCGGTGCGGCCGATCGCCGGGTGGTCGAGCAGCTGGTAGAGCAGCGGCGGCAGCACCCAGAGGCTGGTGATGCGCTCGCGCTCGACGGCGGCCAGGACCTCGCCGGGATCGAAGGTGCGCTGGAGGACCACCGTGCCGCCGTGGTGGAGCGTCAGGTCGGAGAAGATCCCGGCGAGGTGGGCGAGCGAGGTGGCGGCGAGGAAGCGGGGCGCCTCGTCGGCCGTGCCGCCGGAGCCGAACGAGGTGTCGAAGACGCCGCGGTAGGGGCCGTGCAGGCTGAGGATGCCCTTGGGGACCCCGGTGGTGCCGCCGGTGTGGCGGATGCCGAGGTCGTCGTCCGGGCCGATCCGGACGGCGGGCGGCTCGGTGGGGCGGTTCGCGGCGGCGGCGATCACGTCCTCGCCGATCGCGTCCGGTCCGGGGCCGAGGCGGAGCACCGTCGGCACGTCGATCAGGGGCAGCAACTCGGCGGCCTCCGCGTACCGTTCGGCGTCCACGAGGAGGACGGCGGTGTCGACGCTCGCCGCGATCTCGGCCAGGACGGGGGTGCTCATGCCGTCGTAGAGGTTCACCACCCGCGCACCCGCGAGGCCCGCGGCGTAGCGGGCGCTCAGTGCCTCGGCGGTGTTGCCGGTGAGCAGGGTGACGGTGTCCCCGCGGGTGACGCCCCGGGCGATGAGCTCGTGGGCGAGGCGGTAGGTGGCCGTGGCGAAGTCGCCGGCGGTGATCTCGACGCCGTCGGCGGTGACGATGGCCCGCCGGCCCGGGTCGGCGGAGAGGGACCGGAGGATCAAGGCGGGTGCGCTCACGAATTCCTGGTCGTTCATGGCCACTTCTTCCTTGTAGTTTGCAACCATGTTGCAAGGCTAGCTCCATCCTCCGCTCTTCACCGGCGAGTTCCGGCCGACATCGGACGGGCCGTCAGCTGTGGCGTCGGGCCGCGGTGCCGCCGCGAACTCGGCCATCCCGGCGGGGAACGACACTTGCGGGCGCCAGCCGAGTTCGGCGCGCAGCCGGGAGGAGTCGGCGGTGATGTGCCGGACGTCGCCCAGGCGGTACTCGCCGGTCACCAGTGGCGCCGGGCCGCCGTGTGCCGCCGCCAGCGCCCCGGCCAGCTCGCCGATCGTGCGGACCTCGCCGCTGCCCACGTTGTAGGCGCGGGAGCTGCCCGGCGCGCGGGCGGCCAGGGCCTCCAGTGCGGCGAGGTTGGCCGCGGCGACGTCCTCGACGTGGACGAAGTCCCGGCGCTGGCCGCCGTCCTCGAACACCCGGGGGGCCTCGCCCCGGGCCAGCGCCGAGCGGAACAGCGAGGCGACCCCCGCGTACGGGGTGTCGCGCGGCATGTCCGGGCCGTACACGTTGTGGTAGCGGAGCGTCAGGACGGCGCCCTGGCAGGTCCGGGCCCACACGGAGGCCAGGTGCTCCTGGGCGAGCTTGGTGGCCGCGTACACGCTGCGCGGGTCGGCCGGGGCGTCCTCGCCGACCAGGCCGGGGCTCAGGGCGCGGCCGCAGGCCGGGCAGGGCGGCTCGAAGCGCCCGGCCTCCAGGTCGGCCGGGCGGCGCGGGCCCGGGGCGACGTCGCCGTGCGCGGGGCAGCGGTAGCGGCCCTCCCCGTACACCACCATCGAGCCGGCCAGGACGAGGCGGCGGACGCCGTCGCGGGCCATCGCGGCGAGCAGGACGGCCGTGCCGAGGTCGTTGCAGCCCGCGTAGGCGGGGGCGTCGTCGAGGTCCAGCCCGAGGCCGACCATCGCCGCCTGGTGGCAGACCGCGTCCACCCCGGCCAGCGCCCGCCGTACGGCGGCGGCGTCCCGGACGTCCCCCTGCTCGAAGGCCACGCCCCCGGGCAGTTCGGGGGCCCGCCCCGAGCGGTGGACGGCGGGCAGCAGCGCGTCCAGCACCCGTACCCCGTGCCCGGCCGCGACCAGTGCGCGGACCACGGCCGACCCGATGAACCCGGCTCCGCCGGTGACCAGAATCTCCATGCCGCCGACGCTAGCCGCGCGGTGCGGCGGATCGGGCGTGGACGGACCGGCCGTCAGAGACCGGTAATCCTTCCGGCGTAACAGGCGTAACAGGCGTAACAGGCGTGACGGGCGTGACGGGTGTGACGGAGGATCGCCGACCGATCCGATCCGGCGTTCAACTGGCGTTCGCCGGAGGAACCTTCGCCGGTGGCCCGGGCGCCCGGTCCGACTGGGACCCTCCTGGGCGTTTCCCGGAGCCTTGGAGGCGGCAGTGTCACATCCCTCGCGCAGAACGGTCCTTCGGACGGGTACCGCGGCAGGTGCGCTGGCCGCGCTGCCCGCGTCCACCCTCCTCTGGACGCAGCCGGCCCTGGCGGGCACCCCCGGACCGGAACAGATCCACCTCCAGTGGGGCAACGAGCCGTCCCGCGAGATGACCGTCTCCTGGGCGACGGCCGCCACCGTGCGCCGCCCCCGGGTGCGGATCGGCACCCCGCGCGGCGGCGCCGGCCACACGGTGGACGCCGAGACCCGCACCTACGTCGACGGGCTCAACAAGGTCGAGACGTACACCCACCACGTCCGCCTGGACGGCCTGCGGCCCGACACCACGTACGTCTACGAGGTGCTGCACGACGGCTCCGGCCCGGTGCGCGGCACCTTCCGCACCGCGCCCGCGCGCGGCCGGGCCGCGTTCCGCTTCACCAGCTTCGGCGATCTCGGCACCGGCGACAACGCGTTCAGCAAGTCCTCGATCCACGGCGCCGCCGCCGTCCGCCAGGTCGAGCAGTTCACGCCGCTGTTCCACCTGCTCAACGGCGACCTCGCGTACGCCAACAACAACCCGCAGCGCCAGCCGCAGTGCTGGAACGCGTTCATGAACAACCTCGCCAAGTCGGCCGCCAGTCGGCCCTGGATGCCCGCGCCCGGCAACCACGAGGTCGAGGCCGGCGGCGGGGACCTCGGCTACGCCTCCTACCTGACCCGCTTCGAACTGCCCGACAACGGCACCCGCGACTACTGCGGCAACTGGTACGGCTTCCAGGTCGGTTCGGTGCTGTTCGTGAGCCTCGACGGCAACGAGATCGCCGTCGAGGACGACGCCAGCCTCGACCCGGCCACCGGCGAGTCCATCTACCTCAGCGACTACAGCGAGGGCGCCCAACTCCGCTGGCTGGAACGCACCCTGGCACGCGCCCGGCGCGGCCGCGCGGTGGACTGGGTCGTCGTCAACCTGCACCAGTTCGCGATGTCCTCCTCGGCCGCCAGCCACGGCGGTGACATGGGCATCCGCGAGAAGCTGCTGCCGCTGCTCGACCGCTACGGCGTCGACCTCGTCCTGGCCGGGCACGACCACGACTACGAGCGCACCCACCCCGTCCGCGGCACCGAGCCGGGCGGCCTGCTCACCCCGGCCGTCGCCGACGACGACCTGCGCCGGATCGACACCTCGCAGGGCACAGTCCACCTGATCCTCGGCGGCGGCGGCACCGCCGGCCACGACGACGTCTACCTGCCCGCGGACGCGGACGGCGTCCGCCAGGCCTCCGTGCGCACCCAGCGGCTCATCTTCAAGGCCGACCCGGACGCGAAGGAGAAGGCCCACTGGTCCGCGGTCACCGACCCGGACACCGCCTTCCCGTACGGTGTCGCGGTCTTCGACGTCGACCCCGGGGCGCTGCCGGGTGGCCGCACCACCATCACCGTCAGCTACTACCACTCGCCGCCCGCCACCGCCGCGAACCCGTTCCCGACGCCGGTGCTCTTCGACCGCTTCACCCTGTACCGCGACCGCAGCGACGGCTGGGGCGACCGGGACCGGAACGACGACCGCTACGGCGGCCGGAACGGCGACCAGGGCGAGGACGAGAACACCGGCTCCGGGGTCGGCGCCGGGCGCCGGTAACGCCTCGCGTCTTCGAGGGGCCCGTCGCGCGTACCGCGCGGCGGGCCCCTCGTCCGTTCAGGCGGCTCCGGGGAGGGCGGCCGGGCGGGCGCTGGTCCATGCGGGGTGGCTGGTGACGGAGGGTCGTCGTGGCGGAGCGGTCCGGTGGTGACGGTCGGTCGGGCGGCGGGTTGGGCCGTTGGTGACGGCGGCCGCCGCCGTGGCTGGGCTGTCCGTGCGACGGGTGCCCGCGCCGGCGCGCGGGCCACTGGCGGGGCGGTTAGCGTCGGCCGCAACACGGTTTCAGCTATGGGAGGTTGGCAGTGCAGCGGTGGATCATTGTGACGGCCCTCACCACGGCCCTCGGCGGGCTCACGGCACCCGCCCTGGCCGCCGACCCGGCGCCGGCCGCGGCTTCGGCGGGCGCCCCGGCCCGGGTGCGGGACGGGGACTCGGCCCCCACGGGCGTCACTCTCGGTGAGGCCTGGATCGACCCGAAGGTCCCCGGCCGGGTCCGGGTCGACGTCGAGTACGTCTGCGGGGTTGCGGAGGAGGCCCGCTCGCTCACCGTCTCGGTCGAGCAGCGGGACCCGGAGGACACCTCCTCGATGGCCTTCGGCTCCAGCCGGACGGCCGAGGCGGACGTGATCTGCGACGGGACGGCGCGGCAGCGCCAGCTCGTCGTCCAGTCCAAGACGGTCAACTGGATCCCGGGCGCGGACGCCGTCCTGATCGCCACGGTCTCCGACCTCGGCGCCACGCCGCCCGCGTCCTCGGACGCCCGGCGGGTCCCGCTCTTCGGGTCCTGATGCGGTCGCGGGCCCGGGCCGTGGCCGCCGTGCTCCTCGGCGCCGCCCTCGCCGCCTGCTCCGTCCGCGTGGGCGGCCCGGATTCGGGCCCGGACTCGGGATCGACCTCGGGCCCGGGGCCGACCGGGTCCGTTTCGGCGACTCCACCCGCCCCGGCCGCCTCGCCGTCCTCGGCCACCGCTCCCGCCCCGGGGGCGGTGGTCATCAGGGACTTCGTGTTCGAGCCGGCCGACTTCACCGTCCGCCCTGGCGCCGTCGTCACGGTCCGCAACGCCGACACCGTCGACCACACCCTCACCGCCCAGGACCGCGGGTTCGACACCGGCGTCATCGCCCCGGGCGCGTCCGCGACCTTCACCGCGCCGGCCCGGCAGGGGGCCTCCTCGTACCTGTGCAGCCTGCACCACTTCATGCGGGGGATCCTGACGGTGTCCTGAGCCGACCGGTCCGTGGGCCGCGCGGGTGCCGGGTGCGGCCGCTCCTGAATCGCAAGCCCACAGGTGAACGGGGCTGCTGCTATCCGCCGCCATGTTCTACAGTTCTGTAGAACTAGGAGAAACAGCGAACGGGGGCACGGCATGGACAGGCCGCTTCGACTGCCGCAGCAGGATCGGGCCGACTTCGAGACGGAACTGGGGAGGGCGCTGGCCGGGTCGCAGGTGCGGGCGGCCCTGCGGGCGGTGGGGGACGAGGGGCCGGGGGTGGAGCGGTTGCGGCGGAGCGCCCGGGAGAACGCGGAGTTCGTGCTGGCGGCGGCGGCGCCCGAGTACGAGCGGTACGCGGCGCTGCGGGCGGACCAGGACGCGGTCGCGCGGCTGCCGGTGGACGAGCCGGGGCGCCAGCGGGTGTCCGGGTGGTGGGGGGTGCTGGGGGTGATCGTGCCGATCGTCGCCGGGGTGGCCGCCGCGATCTTCCTGCTGCTCGGGTACGCGCTGGGGCTGGCGGACGACGGCGAGGTGCTCGGGCGCGCGCTGGTCGGCGCCGGGTGGGTGGCGGCCGGGGTGGCCGCGGTGAGCCTGCTGGTGGGCGGGCTGGGGCTGCTGGGCGCGGCCTCGCGGCCGAGGGTGGTGGACTCCGGAGGGGAGGTCGGCGTCCTGGGGGAGCTGGGGCTGGCGCGGGACGCCTGGCGGTCGGCGCTGGCGGAGCGCGGCCTGGTGCCGTTCCTGCTGGCGCAGGCGGGCGCGGGGGCGCCCGGCCGGCGCCGCTGACGCCCGCCGGATCAGTCGTGGCGGGTGCGGGCGGCGTCGACGAGGAGGTGGGCGGCGTCGAGCGGGATGCCGAGTCGGCGGGCGATCCACGGGGCCGGTCGGCCGGCCCGGGCGAGCATCCAGGCGGAGTACAACTGGCCCAGCTGCGGGGCCTGGTGGGCGAGGAGGAGCGGGCGTACGGCGTCCATCGGGAAGTCCTCGAGGGCGCGGGCGCTGTACTCGCGGCCGTTGGGGCCGGGCGGGGGTAACGGGAGCGGGCGGCGGGTGTCGAGCCAGCGCCCGAGCAGCACCGCGCCGACCGCCAGGAGGCCGGAGCCGGAGGCGCCGATCAGGATGGCGTTGATGACCGGGCGGTCCTCCTCCTCGGCCATGCCGAGGGCGAGTTCCTCGGCGACGAGGAGGGCGAGGACGGTGAGCAGCACCGCTGCTTCGGCGGGGCGCGGGTAGGGCCGGGACGTCGTCATGGGATACCTCTCCTCGGCGGGGGAGACCGGGGCGGGTGAAGGGGCCGCGGACGGCGGTGGCGGCAGGGCCGACGTGGGTGACTTGACGTCGAAAAAGCCTGACGTGACGTCAGAAAGGCTGGGTGACGGGTGCGTTCACCGTCTCGGCCGTGCTCACCGTCTGCCGGAGGCGGACCGGGGCATGTGGGGGTGGGGGCGGGTGGTGCGGCCCGCACTGCTGCTGTCCATGCGTCTCGCCTCCTTCCGGTCGGGCGCGCCATGCTGGTGCGTTCGTCGACGGGGCAAGGGGGGGTCATCCTCGGACTTCGGGACAGCATAGCCCGGCCCTCACGCCAACTTCGACACCCTTGTCGAAGTTGGCGCAGGTGGGGGAGCCCCGCGGTTGGACGATCGACCAGGTGGGGCCGGGTGCGACTGGTGTGCGGGCCCACTCGTGCCCGGCCGGTCGCCGAGGCTTCAATCGCCGTACCGAAGGAACGGGACCGGCCGGGGGCGATGGAGCGACATGGATCTGAACACGGTGGCCGAGCTGTGCGACGCCCGCCGGGGCGGCACCTGGCGGCCCGGGGACGCCTGGCTCGGCGGCGGGACGTACCTGTTCTCCGAACCGCAGCCGCACATCCGCCGGCTGATCGACCTCGGCCGGATGGGCTGGGAACCGCTCACCCCGACCCCGGACGGCGGCCTGGAGATCGCCGCGACCTGCACGGTCGCCCAGCTCTCCCGCCACCCCAAGCCCGCGGCCTGGGCGGCGGCGCCGCTGTTCGAGCAGTGCTGCCGGGCGTTCCTGGCCTCCTGGAAGATCTGGAACATGGCCACCGTCGGGGGCAACCTGTGCAACGGCCTGCCCGCCGGCCCGATGATCTCGCTGACCGCCGCCCTGGACGGGGTCTGCCTGCTGCGGGCCCCGTCGGGGGAGCAGCGCCGCGTCCCGGTGGCGGAGTTCGTCACCGGCGCCGGCGTCAAGGACCTGCGGCCGGGTGAGCTGCTGCGCTCGATCACCCTGCCGGGCCGGGCGCTGGCGGCCCGGACGGCGTTCCGTCAGGCCTCGCTGTACGGGCTGGGCCGCTCCGGCGCGCTGCTGATCGGCACCCTCGATCCGGTGGACGGTTCGCTGACCATCACGGTGACCGCCGCCACCGTCCGCCCGATCCGGCTCTGGTTCCCGCCGGGGCCGAACGCGGCCGCCGTCGAGGAGGCGGTCCGAGGCGGCATCCGGCCCGAGGAGTACGTCGACGACATCCACGGACTGCCCGCCTGGCGGCGGCACCTGACCTTCCGGTTCGCCGAGCAGATCCGCCGCGAACTGGACCCCGCCCGCCCGGCCCCGCCGGGCACGGCCGGACCGGACCTGGCCGGCCCGGGCTCGGCTGGACCGGACCTGGCCGAGGAGGCCGCCGCATGAGCTTCTCGATCCGCGTCAACGAACGGGACTTCGACACCGAGCCCCGCCCGGGCCAGTGCCTGCGCACCTACCTGCGCGAGCGCGGCTGGTTCGGGGTGAAGAAGGGCTGCGACGCCGGCGACTGCGGCGCCTGCACCGTGCAGGTGGACGGCACCCCGGTGCACAGCTGCCTCTACCCGGCGGCACGCGCCGAGGGGCGGTGCGTCACCACGGTGGAGGGCCTGGCCAAGGACGGCGAACTGCACCCGATGCAGCAGCGGTTCCTGGACGCCCAGGGCTTCCAGTGCGGCTTCTGCACGGCCGGCTTCCTGATGACCACCAGTGCCCTCGACGAGGAGCAACTCGTCGACCTCCCCAGGTCGTTGAAGGGCAACCTGTGCCGCTGCACCGGCTACCGGGCGATCGAGGACGCGATCCGCGGCGTCCGGCACACCGAGGAGCCCGAGGCCGGCCGCGCCGTCGGCCGCAGCCTCGGCGCGCCCGCCGGGCCGCAGGTCGTCACCGGCACCGCCCGGTACACCTTCGACGTGGAGGTGCCGGGGCTGCTGCACCTGAAGCTGCTGCGCTCCCCGCACCCGCACGCCCGGATCGTCACCATCGACACCGCGGCCGCCCTGCGGGTGCCCGGCGTGCACGCGGTGTTCACCCACCACGACGCGCCCGAGCGGCTGTACTCCTCGGCCCGGCACGAGCACCCGACCGAGGACCCGGACGACACCCGGCTGCTGGACGACGTGGTCCGCTTCGTCGGCCAGCGGGTCGCCGCGGTGGTCGCCGACAGTGAGGCCGCCGCCGAGGAGGGCTGCCGCCGGATCGCCGTCGAGTACGAGCAACTCCCGTACGTGCTGGACCCGGAGGAGGCGATGGCGCCCGGCGCACCGGTGCTGCACGCCAAGGGGCCGCAGGCCCGGATCGCCCGGCCGGAGAACAACGTGTGCGGCGAGGTGCACGGCGAGATCGGCAGCGTGGAGCAGGGCTTCGCCGAGGCCGACGCGGTCTACCAGGAGACCTTCCGCACCCAGCGGGTGCAGCACGCCAGCCTGGAGACGCACGGCTGCGTGGTCTCCTTCGAGGAGCGGGAGGACGGTGCCGGCGAGCGGCTGGTGGTGCGCTCCAGCACCCAGGTGCCGTTCCTCACCCGGCGCGCGCTCTGCGCCCTGTTCGACCTGCCGGAGGAGGACGTCCGGGTGGTGGCGGGCCGGGTCGGCGGCGGCTTCGGCGGCAAGCAGGAGATGCTGACCGAGGACATCGCGGTGCTGGCGGCGCTGCGGCTGCGCCGGCCGGTAAAGCTGGAGTTCACCCGGGCCGAGCAGTTCTACGGCGCCACCACCCGGCACCCGTTCACGATCACCGTCAAGGCGGGCGCGAAGGCGGACGGCACGCTCACGGCGCTGAGCTTCCGGGTGGTGTCCGACACCGGCGCGTACGGCAACCACGGCCCGGCGGTGATGTTCCACAGCGTCGGCGAGTCGATGGGCGTCTACCGGGTGCCGCACAAGAAGGTCGAGGCGTACTCGGTGTACACCAACTGCGTGCCGGCCGGCGCCTTCCGGGGCTACGGGCTCGGGCAGGTGACCTTCGCGGTGGAGTCGGCGATGGACGAACTGGCCCGTCGGCTGGGCATCGACCCGCTGGAGTTCCGGGAGCGCAACGTCATCGGCCCCGGCGAGCACCTGCTCAGCCCCGGCGGCGAGGAGGAGGACCTGCACATCGCCAGCTACGGCCTCGACCAGTGCCTGCAAGTCGTCCGTGACGCGCTCGCGAACGACCGCAGCGCGGCGGACGCCCCCGAGGGCTGGCTGGTCGGGCAGGGCTTCGCCATGGCGATGATCGCCACCGGCCCGCCCGGCGGGCACTTCGCCGACGCCGCCGTCGCCCTGCTGGAGGACGGCGGCTACGACGTCGCCGTCGGGACGGCCGAGTTCGGCAACGGCACGACCACCGTGCACCAGCAGATCACCGCGGGCGCGCTCGGCACCACCGTCGACCGGATCGCGATCCGGCAGTCCGACACCGACGTCGTCCGGCACGACACCGGCGCCTTCGGCTCGGCCGGGACGGTGGTCGCGGGCAAGGCGGTGATGCGGGCGGCGAACGCGCTCGCCGAACGGCTGACCGACTTCGCCGCCGAGTACGCGCGGACCCCGCGCAGCCTGGTCCGGCTCGGCGCCGAGGCCGTCGACTGCGACGGGCGCGGCATCCCGCTGAAGGAACTGCACGCGGCGGCGCGCGAACGCGGCGTCGACCTCGTCGGCACCGGGCACTGGGGCGGCTCGCCGCGCTCGGTGGCGTTCAACTCGCAGTGGTTCCGCCTGGCCGTCGACCCGGACACCGGGGAGATCCGGATCCTGCGCAGCGTGCACGGCGCCGACGCCGGGCGGGTGATGAACCCGATGCAGTGCCGCGGGCAGGTCGAGGGCGGGGTCGCCCAGGCGCTCGGCGCGACGCTGTTCGAACGGGTGCTGCTGGACGACCGGGGCGAGGTCACCACGGCCGCCTTCCGTCGCTACCGCCTGCCCGCGTACGCCGACGTGCCGCGCACCGAGGTGCACTTCTCGACCACCTCGGACGCGATCGGCCCGCTCGGCGCCAAGTCGATGAGCGAGAGCCCGTTCAACCCGGTCGCCCCCGCCTTCGCCAACGCCCTGCGCGACGCCACCGGCATCCGCTTCACCGACCCGCCGTTCCTGCGCGACCAGGTCTGGCAGGCGCTCGCCGACCGGCGGGAGTGACGTTCGGTCCCGCCCTGGTTACCCTGGGTCGCGCTGTCGGACGCGCCCCAGGGAGGCCGGATGGGACTCACCAGTCACAAGCTGCTGGCGCTGGTGGCACTGTTCGCGGTGTTCACGGTGCTCGGCACGCTCTGGGTCTGGCCCCGGCTGGCCGTCCGCAGCTGGCCCGCGGTGTTCCTGCGGCTCGGCACGATCGCCGTCACCCAGTTCGCCCTGCTGGCCACCCTCGGGCTCGCCGTCAACGACGACTTCGTGTTCTACAGCAGCTGGTCGGACCTGTTCGGGCGCGACCGCGGGACGGGCGTCATCCAGACGGGCGGCCCGTCCGTCAGCCCGACCGCCGTCCCCTCCGGCACCCCTTCCGGCACCCCCGGCAGCGCCCCGGCCGAGGTGCCCGCCGGGGTGCAGGTGCTCGGCACCGCGGAGATCACCGGCGCGGACGGGGCCGACCGCGACCCGGCCACCATCGGGCGGCTCGACCGGGTCCGGCTGCCCGGCGGCACCACCGGGCTCAGCACCGACGGGTACGTCTACCTGCCTCCGCAGTACTTCCGCCCCGGCGCCGAGACCCGGCACTTCCCGGCCGCCCTGGTGATGACCGGCTTCCCGGGGGACGCCGCCAACCTGGTCACCAAACTGCGCTACCCCGCGTACGAACTCGACCTGCTGCGCCGGGGGACGATGAAGCCGACCGTGCTGGTGCTGGTGCGCCCCTCGCCGTCGATGCCGCGCGACAGCGAGTGCGAGGACGTCCCGAACGGCCCGCAGGCCCAGCGCTACTTCACCACCGACGTGCCGGCCGACCTGCGAGCCTCCTACCGGGTGCTCGACGGCACCGGCTCCCTCGGCGTGATCGGCGACTCCACCGGGGGCTACTGCGCCGTCAAACTCGGCATGGTCCACCCGGAGACCTTCCCGGTGGCGGTCTCGCTGTCCGGTTACTTCAAGGCCGCCGAGGACGCGACCACCGGCGACCTCTTCGGCGGCAGCCGGCAGCGGCGCGACGAGGCCGACCTGAACTGGCGCCTCGCCCACCTGCCGATGCCCGCCCTCGCCGTCCTCCTCGCCGACAGCAAGGAGGACGGCCACGGCTACGCCGACTCCGTGGCCTTCGCCGCGGCCGCCCGCCCGCCGCTGGTGGTCACCCAGGCCACCGTGGAGACCGGCGGGCACAACTTCACCACCTGGACCAGGCTGCTCCCGCCGTCGCTGACCTGGCTGAGCGACCACCTGCGCGACCCGCGGTGACGCCGGCCGCCCCCTGGTGCCGACGGCCGGACGGCGGCCGAGAACGTCGGCGGGGTGGTCACTCCTGAGCCATTGTGTGGCAGGAGGGTTGCCTGGGGGCTCAACTTCAGGGTAGGCAAACCTAAGTGATTCCGATTCGGGGGGAGGACGCGCGCAATGACAGTGACCGAGAACCCGACCGCCCGGGTCGACCGGCTCGCCATCGCCCTCGCGGACGGCACCCCGCTGCTCGCCCCGGTCAGCCTCGACCTGCGCCCCGGGCGCGTGCACGCCGTCACCGGCCCCTCCGGCGCGGGCAAGACCACCCTGCTGCACGCCCTCGCCGGTGCCCTGCCCCCAGGCGCCCGGGCCACCGGACTGGTCACCGTCCTCGGCCAGGACGTCCTCGCCCTCGCCCCCGAAGCGCTGCGCCGGTTGCGCCGTCACCGGCTCGCCTTCCCCGGCGCCCTCTCGGGTGGCCAGCAGCGCCGCGTCGCCCTCGCCCGGGCCCTCGCCCGCCGCCCCGACCTGCTGCTCCTCGACGAACCCGGCGCCGGCCTGGCCCCTGCCCTGCGGGACGAGATCGCCGACCTGCTGCGCGAACTCGCCCGCCGGCACGGCATCGCCGTCGCGCTCGCCAGCCACGACGCCGCCTTCGTCGCCCGCTGCGCCGACGAGGTGCACGTCCTCGCCCCGGCCCGCCCCGGGGCGGGCGGCGACGCCGTCCGGGCCGAGGCCGGCCGTACGTCCGGACCGGTCGCGGCGCGCACCGCCGTCGGGCTGGCCGCGCTCGGCGTCGAAGCCCACGTCGGGTACGGGCGCGGGCGGCGCCGGATCCTCGCCGGGGTCGACCTGCACCTCGCCCCCGGCAGTTGCACCGGCATCATCGGCCCCTCCGGCACGGGCAAGACCACCCTGGTCCGGGTCCTCGCCGGGCTCCACCCGCCCACCGGCGGCACCCTCACCCTGGACGGCGCCCCGCTGGCCGGCTCGCACCACGCCCGCACCCGCGAGCAGCGCCGCCGCGTCCAACTCGTCCCGCAGAACCCGCTCGGCGCGCTCAACCCGGCCCGGACCGTCGGCGCCACCCTCACCCGGCCGCTGCGGCTGCACCACACCACCCCGCACGAGCAGTGCCCCGGCCGGGTCGCCGAACTGCTGGCCGCCGTCGGCCTCCCCGCAGGCCTGGCCGCCCGGCACCCGGCCGAGCTGTCCGGCGGTCAGCGTCAACGCGTCGCCATCGCCCGGGCGTTGGCGGCCGGGCCGGACGTCCTGCTGTGCGACGAGGTGACCTCGGGGCTGGACGCCGAGACGGCCGCGGGCATCATGACCCTGCTGGGTCGGTTGCGGGTCGAGCGCGGGGTGGCGCTGGCGCTGATCAGCCACGACCTGCCGCCGGTGCGCGAACACGCGGACGCGGTGGTGCGGTTGGGGGCGGCGCCGGGGCGGTCCCGGACCAGGGGCCGTGGAGCGGCGGGCCCGGGCGCGATGGCGCCCGCCGGCTCGGCGTGGGTGAGGTGACGCGCCGAGCCGGCGGGCGGGTTCGGGGACGTGCTGTCAGGCACGCCCGAGCAGCGGGAGCGGTGCCCCGGTGCGGGCGGGGAGTTCGAGCCGGGTCAGCAGCGCGGAGGGCGAGACCTCGACCACCCGGCAGCCCGCGCGGTGGCGGCAGTGCCGGGCCACCGAGCCGTGCCGCAGCCGGTCGAACCGGCGGCGGGTGGCGGCGCCGAGGACCAGCAGGTCCTCCGGCCCGGTGACGGCGCCGACCAGGGCCGGCCCGGGCTCGGCCCTGACCACCAGCGGGTGGATGACCAGTCCGGCCGGATAGCCGCCGTAGGCCTGCTCGAAGGCGATGTCCAGCCGCCGTCGGGCGGCGTGCTCCAGTTCGGACAGCGGGCGCAGGCCGTCGCGTTCGCCCGCGTTCCACGCGGCCACCGGCACCAGCACGGCCTCGCTGCGGGCCGCCTCGCCGACGGCGTGGTAGAGGGCGGCCAGACTGCTCAGTGATCCGCTCAGGCCGACGATCACTCGGGTGGTCCCGGTCATGGCCGTTCGCCTCCGTTTCTCCGGTCGGGTACTCCCGGTTCCGTACTCCTTGGTTCGGATGATTCCAGTGAACCCCGGAACCGGGCCGTCCGTACCGCCGCTGATGGCTCCATGACGCCGGTCGCACACTTCTTGACGGCCTTCTGACAGCTCCGTCGCGCCGTGCGCCTCAGCCGAGGCCCGGCACGAACTGGATCAGCAGGTCGATCGCCTTGATGCCGAGGAACGGCAGGATCAGCCCGCCCAGCCCGTACACCCGCAGGTTGCGGCGGAGCAGGTCGGTGGCGGAGGCGGGCTGGTAGCGGACGCCGCGCAGGGCGAGCGGGATCAGGGCGACGATGATCAGTGCGTTGAAGATGATCGCGGAGGCGATCGCCGAGGTCGGGCTGTGCAGTTCCATGATGTTGAGGTGGTGCAGCCCGGGGTAGGCGTTCGCGAACATGGCGGGGATGATCGCGAAGAACTTGGCCACGTCGTTGGTGATCGAGAAGGTGGTCAACGCGCCCCGGGTGATGAGGAGTTGCTTGCCGACCCGGATGATGTCGATCAGCTTCGCCGGGTTGGAGTCGAGGTCGACCATGTTGCCGGCCTCCTTGGCGGCCGGGGTGCCGGAGTTCATCGCGACGCCGACGTCGGCCTGGGCGAGCGCGGGGGCGTCGTTGGTGCCGTCGCCGGTCATCGCGACAATGTTCCCGGCGGCCTGCTCGCGGCGCAGGTGGGCGAGCTTGTCCTCGGGGGTGGCCTCGGCGAGGAAGTCGTCCACCCCGGCCTCGGCGGCGATGGCGCGGGCGGTGAGCGGGTTGTCGCCGGTGACCATGACGGTGCGGATGCCCATCCTGCGCAGCTCGGCGAAGCGCTCGGCGATGCCCTCCTTCACCACGTCCTTGAGTTCGACCACGCCCAGCGCGCGGGCGCCGTGCCGGTCGTGGACGGCTACCAGCAGCGGGGTGCCGCCGGCCTCGGCGATCCGGTCCACCAGCGGCTTGGCCTCCATCGGCATCCGCCCGCCGGAGTCCACCACCCAGCGGGCGACGGCGCCGGCGGCGCCCTTGCGGATCAGGCAGTTCGCCCCGTCGGGCCAGGTCAGGTCGACGCCGCTCATCCGGCTGTGCGCGGTGAACGGGACGGGCCGCTGCTCGCCGAGTTCGCCGGGGGCGCGGGGCGGCACCCAGTACTGGCGGTTCGTCAGTTCGACGAGTGAGCGCCCCTCCGGGGTCTCGTCCGCGACGGAGGCCAACTGGGCTGCCTCGGCGAGCTGTTCGGTGCTCGCACCGGGCAGCGGGTGCAGTGCGACGGCCCGGCGGTTGCCGTGGGTGATGGTGCCGGTCTTGTCGAGCAGCAGCACGTCGACGTCCCCGGCGGCCTCGACGGCCCGGCCGGAGAGGGCGACGACGTTGCGCTGGACCAGCCGGTCCATCCCGGCGATGCCGATCGCGGACAGCAGCGCGCCGATGGTGGTCGGGATGAGCGCGACCATCAGGGCGACCAGCACCACGGTGGTCTGCGGCGCGTGCGCGTAGATCGCCATCGGCTGGAGCGAGACCACCGAGAGCAGGAAGACGATGGTGAGCGAGGCGAGCAGGATGTTGAGCGCGATCTCGTTCGGGGTCTTCTGCCGGTTGGCGCCCTCGACCAGGGCGATCATGCGGTCGACGAAGCTCTGCCCGGGCCGGGAGGTGACCCGGACGACCAGGTGGTCGGAGAGCACCCTGGTGCCGCCGGTGACGCCGGTGCGGTCACCGCCGGACTCGCGGATCACCGGCGCGGACTCCCCGGTGATCGCCGACTCGTCGACGGAGGCCACCCCCTCGACCACCTCGCCGTCCTGCGGCACGACCTCGCCGGCCGGCACCAGCACCACGTCGTGCAGCATCAACTGCTCGGCGGGGATCACCTCGTGGCGGTGGTCGCGGGCGCCGACCCGCCAGTGCAGCAGCCGCCGGGCGGTCGTCCCGGCCTGGGTGCGGCGCAGCGAATCGGCCTGCGCCTTGCCCCGGCTCTCGGCGACGGCCTCGGCGAGGTTGGCGAACAGCACGGTCAGCCAGAGCCAGAAGCCGATCACCCAGGCGAACACGCTCGGGTGGATCACCGCGCTGAGCGTGGTGAGCGCGGAGCCGGTCTCCACCACGAGCATCACCGGGTTGCGCATCATGGTGCGCGGGTGGAGCTTGCGGACGGCGGCGGGCAGGGCCTCGGTGAGCTGGCGGCGGGTGATGAGCCGGCGGCGGCCGCCGTCCGGGCCGGTCGGTCGGTGGCTCGGCCGGTGGCTCGGGTGGTGGCTCGGGTGGTGCTGCGGTTGGTGCGACCGGTCGTCCGGTCGGTCGTGCGGTCGGTCGTGCGGGGGTTGCTCGCGGACGCCCTCCGGGCGGCGGAACCAGTCGGTTCGGGGCGTGGTGGTGTCCGGGGGAGTGAGGGCCGAACGGCGCATCGTCTCGGAAGACCTTCCGGGCCGCCCCGGGCTGCGGGGCAACGGGGCGGCGGACTCGGTGGCGGCGGGGACGGCGGCCAGCCCACCACCGGATCCGCGCCCGCCACGCGCCTCTTGACGCGGGTTTGGCGTGTGGGCGGCCGTCCTTGACGGCTCCCTGACATCCGGACCGGGCGGGCGTTCGGAGGCTCGTACGGACGTTCGGGGGCGCGTTCGGCTGTACGGGTGAGGGCCGGGGCGGCGGATGTCAGGAAGGCGTCAAGGACGCACGGCGGAGCGTAGGCCACGCGTCAAGGCCCGGTGCGATCGGCGTCCGGTGGGCATCCACTGGAACCGAGGGCCGCACCACGGCGGCCCGCCCGAGCCCGAGGAGCCTCCCGTGAGCAGCACGATCGCCACCGCCGTCGACCAGTCGCCGCGCCGCCTGGTCCGCCTGTTGCCTGCCGGCGTCCGGCAGGACCGACAGGAGCGACAGGAGCTTCAGGACAGCCCCGAGCCGCCCGAACCGGCGCCCGCGACCACAGTCGGCCACGACCGCGGCCGCCCGGCGCACTGCCGGATCGCGATGCAGTTCGAGGACTGACCCCGCCCACCGCGTGCCGCAACCCCGCCCCGCCCCGTAGGAGTACCGCCATGACGCAGCTGACCGCCCCGTCCGTCCCCTCCGCCGCCCCCGCACCCTCCACCGGCACCTCCACCGCCCGACCCGGCGCCCCGGCCGTCGACGCGCTCGGCGGCCCCTGGCCGGCCTCGGCGCGGCCCGGCCCCGGCGGCGACGTGCTGGTCGGCGGGGTGGGGCTGGCGGAGGCGGCCGAGCGGTTCGGCACCCCGCTGTACGTCCTGGACGAGGCCGAGGTGCGGGGCCGCGCCCGGGCGTACCGGCGGGCGCTGCCGCACGCCGAGGTGCTGTACGCCGCCAAGGCGTTCCTGTGCAGCGCGATGGCCGACTGGGCGGCCGAGGAGGGCCTGGGCCTGGACGTCTGCTCCTCCGGCGAGCTGTGGCTGGCCGCCTCGGCCGGCTTCCCGGCGCAGCGGATCCTGCTGCACGGCAACGCCAAGTCCCCGGAGGAACTGCGGCTGGCCCGGCGGCTGCGGGTCGGGCGGATCGTGATCGACGGACCGGCGGAGATCGCCCGGCTGGCCGCCCTGGTGGCCGCCGACACCCCGCAGCGGGTACTCGTCCGGGTCGTCCCGGGGATCGCCGCCGGACACCACACGGCGGTCCAGACGGGAGTGGGCGGGCAGAAGTTCGGCTTCCCGATCGAGGGCGGCGACGCGGCCGACGCGATCGCCCGGGTGCTCGACCAGCCCGGGCTCGAACTGGCCGGCCTGCACTGCCACCTGGGCTCGCAGATCACCGAGGTCGAGCCCTACCTCCAGGCGGTGGACGCGCTGGTGCGGCTGCTCGCGGAGATCCGGGAGCAGCACGGCGTGGAACTGCCCGAACTGGACCTCGGCGGCGGCCACGGCATCCGCTACCTGCCGGGGGACGCCGAGTTCGACGTCGCCGACTTCGCCGTCCGGGTGACCGACCGGCTGGCGGTGCGCTGCGCCGAGGCGGGCCTGGAGGTGCCGCGGCTGATCGTCGAGCCCGGCCGCGCGTTGGCCGGCCCGGCCGCCGTCGCCGTGTACCGGGTGCTGTCGGTGAAGCACACCGCGGACGGCCACTGCTTCGCCGCCGTGGACGGCGGGATGAGCGACAACCCGCGCCCGGCGCTGTACGGATCGGCGTACAGCGTCCGCCTGGTGGGCCGCCGCTCGGAGGCGGGCGCGGCCCGGGTGGACGTGGTGGGCCGGCACTGCGAGGCCGGCGACGTGCTGGTCCGCGACGCCGTGCTCCCCGCCGACCTGCGCGCGGGGGACCTGCTGGCCGTCCCGGCGGCCGGGGCGTACCAGTTGTCGATGGCCTCCGGCTACAACCTGGTCGGCCGCCCGGCGGTGGCCGCCGTGAAGGACGGCCGGGCCCGCCTGCTGATCCGCCGGGAGACGGTGGAGGACTTCCGCCTCCGCGAGGTCGGCCGGTAGCCGAACGCCGTCGCGCGAGAGGTCGGCCCCGTCGACTTCTCGCGCGGCTCCTGGCCGGACAGGGCCTCGGGGTTCGGGGTTCGGGGCTCGGGGCTCGACGTGCGGCTCGCGGACCTGGCCTGGCGGCGCGGCCGGGATGCGCCGATCGCCGCGCCGGGGCCCGTCCGGGTGAACGGCAGCCCGGGTTGCTTCGTCCACGCACCTCGAAGGCGTCAAGCTGGCCGCGAAATCCCGTACCCCCGAGGAAAGGCCGGTCGATGGCTCGCGCGCTGATCGTGGTGGATGTGCAGAAGGACTTCTGCGAGGGAGGGAGCGTCCCGGTCGGCGGGGGCGCCGACCGGGCCCGGGCGATCGCCGAGCTGGTCCAGGGCCCGGAGCGGGCGGGCTGGGCGCGGGTGGTCGCGACCCGGGACCACCACATCGACCCGGGCCCGCACTTCTCCGCGCAGCCGGACTTCCGGGAGTCCTTCCCGGTGCACTGCGTGGTCGGCAGCGAGGGCGGCGAGTTCCACCCGTCCTTCGCGCCCGCCGTCGACGCGGGCGCGGTGGACGAGGTGTTCTTCAAGGGCGCGCACTCGGCGTCCAAGAGCGGGTTCGAGGGTTTCGCGGCGGACGGCACCCGGCTCGCCGACTGGCTGCGCGGCCAGGGCGTGGAGGCGGTGGACGTGGTCGGGATCGCCACCGACCACTGCGTGAAGGCGACGGCGCTGGACGCCGTGAAGGCCGGGTTCGCGACCAGGGTGCTGCTGGACTACACGGCGGGCGTGGCCACCGACACCACGGTCACCGCCCTCGGCGAACTCCGGCAGGCGGGCGTGGATCTGACGGGCACGCCGGTCGTGCTGGCCGGATGAGGTTTGCGCGAGAAGTCGGCCTGGCCGACTTCTCGCGCAGGTGTGTTCAGGCGTTCGGGATTTCGCCGCCCTTGAGGGCGGCGACGAACGCCGTCCAGGCGTCGGCCGGGAAGACGAGCGCCGGGCCGCCGGGGTCCTTGGAGTCTCGAACGGGGACGATGCCGTCGCTGAGGATCGCGACCTCAACGCAAGCGGATTGTCCGTTGCTGCGGGTGGACTTGAACCACACCGCTCCTGTCAGATCAACCGTGTCCATAACTTCCTGCCACTTCGGAGATCAGCTGCTTCGACGCCTGCTCACTGAGCGCTGTCTCCCAGATGTTCGTGAACGCGGCGTCGTAGCGTTCCACTTCGTTGGGCTTGTCCAGATACAGGTCGCCGGTGAATCCGTCCGCATAGACGGTCGGCGGCTCCGTCTCGGAACCGTCGCCGTTGAGCGGGAAGCGCAGAATTCCGAACGGGCCTGACAAGACGCCCAGGTGCAGGCCCGCGTCGAACGGGACCACCTTGATGGTGACGTTGGGCAGCTCGCTCACCTCCAGCAGGTGGGCGAGCTGCCCAGCCATGACTTTGCCGCCCCCGACGGGTCGTCGCAGTACCGCCTCGTTGAGTGCGACGTCGAAGACCGGTGGATCGGTGACCCTGGTGAGAAGCACCTGGCGAGCCGAACGGAGATGGACTCGTCGCTCGATCTCGTCGTCGACTTCGTGAGGGTTGTGCGCTCGCATGATCACGCGTGAGTAGTCCTCGGTCTGCAGCAGACCGGGAACCAACTCGCTCTCATACCAAGCGATCTTCGAAGCCGCTTCTTCCAACCCGATGAAGAGGTCGAACCCCTCCGGGATCACATCCCCGTAGGCGTGCCACCAACCCCGAGCTTTGGTCTCCTTCGCCAGCCCCATCAGGGCTTCGGTCAGTTCGGCCGGTGCGCCGTAGACCTTGCACATGGCCTCGACATCGAGGCTTCGCAAGGACGTGTGACCGCTCTCGATGCGCCACATCTTCGCTTCCGACCACTCCAGGCTGCGAGCCGCTGCCCGCACCGTGAGTCGCGATCGGTTGCGCAGATCACGCAGGTACCGCCCGAGTTGCCTGCGCGGCACCGTTGATCCAGTGGGCCCTTCCGGCACGGCCTTCCCCTTCCTGGCTTCCAGTATGAAGCACCGTCAGCGCTCGAAATGAAAGCACCCGTGCGCCCGCTTCGCAATGAAAGTCAACCGAACGAGTTACACCATTCGAATGCCCCAAAATGAAGCCTTGCAGATTGCGGAGCGTTTTGGGCAAACTACGGGCAGTAGTCCGACTGCTCGCCCACAGCGATCTGACGGTCGGCCACCCGGGTATTTCCATGCCTCTTTCTGGCCGACGTCGCCTACTGCGAGCCACACCGGAGGAGGTTCCGCCATGCCCGGAACGTTGGAGAAGTGCTCGTGCCGGCTGCCCCGGCACCGCAAATCCGTTCCCGCCGTCCGGCGGCTGGTCCGTGACCGCCTCGCCGACCGGCCGACTGGCATCGTCCGGGTCGTCCGGGCGCAGATCGGGGGCGTGCGGTGAGCGACGGTCTTCCCTTCTCCGTGACCGTCGAGATCGTGGGCTTCACCGAGCCCACCAGCTTTGCGAGTCTCTTCGATGCCCTTGACGTCCTCCGGGGCGGCCTCGCCGTGCTCCCGCTGGACGCCGACCAGGCCGCTTGCCTGGCCGGTCAGTTCGGGCCCTGGGCCGCCGGGGGGATCGCCCACCGGCTGTACCACTTCGGCGCGGTGGGGGCGGTCGCGTTCGTCGGGCTGGATGCCCATCCGATCTACCTGCGGCGGGCGGCGCCTGAGTGACTGGCCTGGACCGCTTGTGTCGGTCCGTCAGCTGTGATGTGTGAGATATGTGGTGCAAACACGACCATGTGTGGCGGGTCGCTGTTAGGGTGCCCATCTGAACGCCAACTCTCCATGATGTGAGCGGCATTGGAAGAGAGGGCGTCGACTCCACCTCCGTAGCCGACACCCGAGGAAGCGCGTGAGACCCGAAGACGTCCCCCTGCTGTTCCAGGAGCTGGCCCGCGAGTTCGCGGACGTGACCGACATGTCGGTGGCGGCGACCGGCTCGTTGGCCCGAGGCGAGCACCGCACCGGGCCCGCCGGCGACATCGTCTCCAACCTCGACCTGATCCACGTCGTGGCCGACGGGGCCGACGTGCCGGAGGTCCGGGCCGTGCTGGGGCGGACGATGCGGCGGATCTCCGACACGTTCCGGATCGAGACGACGTCCGTCATAGCCAGGCTCCCGGCGTTCCGGCTGGCCGGCCACGCCCACTACCGGATCAGCATGCGGCCCGAGTGGTTCTGCGACGGCCTCGGGCTCGGGCCGGAGGCCTTCGACTATCCCGGCCACGACGAGGACGACCCGCGCGCGGCGCTGGCCTGGATGATGCAGCCCGTCCCCTACTACCTGGCCAAGGCGACCGTCCTGGACCCGACGACCAACCTCGCCAAGGCCCGCAGGGCGGCGATGCGGCTGGCCGACCGGTTCGACCTGGAGGACATGCGCGAGGGCCTCGACGACCTGCCGGGTTCGCTGCGCACCTTGATCGCCAAGCACGACATCGCCCCGCTCGAATCCACCGCCCGCTACCTCGCCGCCCCCACCCACCCCGCCATCGCGCAGCTCGTCCGCGACGCGGTCTTCGTCGAGGGCATGGGCCTGTCGTCCGCCGACTCGATGGTCGTCATGCTGCCGTCCGCCCCGAACTGACCCGTACCGGAGAACACCGAATGCCCACCCGGCAGCACGTGGAGATCCTGCCCCCGCACCCGTTGCGGGCCGGCTACGACCGGGCCCTGGAGCGCGGGTCGATCGCCGACGCGTTCCAACGGCGCCTGGAACCCGCCAACTTCACCCCCGGCTACCTCGGCGCCCTGACCGAGCGGGTCGAACAGGCCCTGGGTCAGGACCCGGGGGACGAGGCCATGCGGTGGCGCCTGGCCTTCCTCCTGCTCCAGAACAACGCCACCGCGGCCGGCGTCGAGCGGGCCGGGGAACTGCTCGCCGGCGCCACCCTCCCGCAGGCCGTCCGCCTGGCCCGGCTCGTGGCCGGGATCCGCGGGAGGGCCGACCAGCCGCGTACCGGCCGCCGCGTCCGGCGGGTCAACTGGTCGATCAACAACCGCTGTCCGATGTCCTGCCAGGGCTGCTACAACCCGTTCGCGGCGGAGCAGATCGACCTCGGCCAGGCCAGGCGGATCGTCGGGAAGCTGGCCGCGCACGGGACCACCGACCTGGTCCTGGCCGGAGGTGACCCGCTGCTGTGGCCGCCGATCTTCGACGTGGTCGACGACGCCGTCGCCAGTGGTCTCAAGGTCGGCCTCGACACCACCGGCTACACGCTCACCGCCGAGAAGCTCTCCCGGCTCCACGGCCTGTCCTCGCTGCGGCTGCCGCTGGACGCCGTCACGCCGGAGGTGCAACGGGCCTTCCGCCGGAGCCCGGACGACAGGCTCCTCGACGCGTTGCTGGAGTCCCTCGCCCTGTGCGACGCCGAGGGCTTCGACCGGGTGCGGGTGCACACCGTGGCGAGTGCCGAGAACCTCCACCAACTGCCGGAGCTGGCGGCGGAGGTGCTGTCCCACCCGTCGGTCGCCCAGTGGGTGATCTTCCAGTGGTGGGGACGGCGGGCCTCGCCGGCCACGGTGCGCAGGCTCGGTGTGGCGGTGGAGGAGGTCCGCGCGGTCGTCGACGGGATCCGGCGCGACCACCCCGGCCGGGAGATCCACCTCGCGGAGAGCAGCGAGCGGGAGCTGCTGAACTGGATGATCCAGTCGAGCGGGCAGGTGGTCACCTTCGGGTCGGGCGCGGAGGAGGAGTTCATCCTGGGCAACCTCCTGTCCGACGAGGTCGAGGAGATCCTGACCCATCCGATCCTGGACTTCGAGGCCATGGCGCGGGGGATCCCGGTCACCCCGGGGACCGTGTTCGGCGCTCCGGACGCGGCCCTGGGATAACAGAACGGTTTCGGAGCCCACCCTCTCCGCGCCCAGGTCTTGACGGCGCGGGGAGGGTGGGCGTTTGCTGTGACCCGCTCGTTCGAACCTGTTTGGTTCTGATCTGTTTTGTGTATTTGAACGTTCAAAACCATTCAAAACCCTTCAAGGCCCCCCTCCCGCCTCACCCACCACCCTTCCTGTTTCAACCCTTCCTCGCCACCCCTCAGAGAGGAATGCAATGTCACACCTTTCCCGTCGTGATCTGCTCCGAGCCTCAGGAGCGGGCCTGCTGGCCCTGACCGCCGGCGGCACGCTCGCAGCCTGCGGCGACTCCGGCTCCGGGGGCGCCTCGGGCGGGGACGCCGACACCGGCAACATCACCGTCTGGTCCTGGGCCACGGCCGCCGAAGCCCTGCGCGGGATCGTCCCGGCCTTCCAGAAGGACAACCCGGGGATCACGGTCGACGTCCAGGACATCGGCGAACCGGCCATCTGGGACAAGATCACCGTCGGCCTGGCGGCCGGCGGCCAGGGTCTCGGCGACGTGCTGCACATCGGCTGCGACTACCTGCCCGGATACCAGGAGAAGTTCCCCGGCGGCCTGGCCGACCTCTCCGCGCTCGGCGCCGACGCGCACAAGGACAAGTTCGCCAAGGGCCTGTGGCCCGTCGTCAGCGGCAAGGACGGCCACGCCTACGCGCTGCCCTGGGAGGTCAACCCGCTCGGCTTCTTCTACCGCAAGGACTACTTCGACAAGGCGGGCATCGACCCCGAGTCCTTCGCCACCTGGGACGACCTGCTCGCCGTGGCCGACCGTTTCAAGGCCGCCAACCCCGGCGTCGCCCTGATCGGCATCAACAGGGCCGCCAACCCCACCCCCGACCTGGACTTCGTCCAGGGCCTGATGCAGTTGCAGGGCGCCTTCTACTTCGACCTCCAGGGCAGGATCACCGTCGGCTCGGAGCCCGCCGTGCGCGCCCTGACCATCGTCAAGCGGCTGGACGAGGCCGGGCTGATCGGCGACACCCCCGGCGTCCAGAGCTGGCCGCCCGTGATGAAGGCCGGCAAGCTCGCGGTGGCCGCGATGCCCGCCTGGGTCGCGCACTACCTGGAGAAGAAGATCCCCGACCAGAGCGGCAACTGGCGTCTCACCAAGCCCCCGGCGGTCACCCCCGGCGGCAAGCGCACCGCGCTGGTCAACTCCACCCACCTGGCCGTCGCCGCCTCCAGCCCGCGCCGCCGCGCCGCCTGGAAGTTCGTCGAGTACGCGGTCACCCGCCCGGCCTCGGTGAACGCCATGTTCAACGCGGGCGGCGTCTTCCCGGCCCTCACCGAGGCCTACACCGACCCGCTGTACGCCGAACCGAGCGCCTACTACGGCGGGCAGCCGGTGCTCAGGACCTTCGCCGACCTCGCCACCGAGGGCGGCTACCCCACCAACTACTCCGGTGACTACGCCCGCGCCCTCAAGCTCGTCAGCGACGCCCAGGTCAAGGTCCTCCTCAAGGGCGCCGACCCGGCCGCCGTCCTCCAGGACGCCGCCAAGCAGCTCGCCCAGCAGACCGGGCGCGGTACCGCATGAGTGCCGCCAGCCCGCCCGCCGCCCTCGCCGGGAGGTCCGCAGCGCCGCGCCGGTCCCGCCTGCGGCGCGCCGCCGTACCGTACCTGCTGCTGGCCCCCGCCCTGCTGACCTTCGGCGTGTTCAAGGCCTACCCGGTCGTCGAGTCGCTGCTGCTGTCCTTCACCACCGGCTCCGGCGCGGCCACCCGCGACGCCGGCCTCGCCAACTACCGTCGCCTGCTGGACGATCCGCTGTTCTGGACGGCCCTGTCCAACACCGGCGAGATCCTCGTCATTCAGGTCCCGCTGATGCTCGGGCTGGCCCTGCTGATGGCCGTCGGCATCAACTCCGCGCTGGTGCGCTGGCGCACGGTGTGGCGGCTCGGCGTCTTCATGCCCTCCGTCACCGGCCTGGTCGCCACCGGCGTGATCTTCGCCTACCTGCTCAAGACCGACGACGGCGCGGTCAACCGGGTGCTGAACGCCGTCGGCCTGCCCTCCGTCGACTGGCTGGGCCAGCCCGTCTGGGCCCGGATGGCCGTCGTCGTGGTGCTCACCTGGCACTACACCGGATACAACGCCGTCATCTACCTCGCCGGACTCCAGTCCATTCCACGGGAGTTGTACGAGGCCGCGATGGTCGACGGCGCCGGACCGATCCGCCGCTTCACCTCCGTCACCGTCCCTGCGCTGCGCCCGGTGCTGCTGTTCACGGTCGTGCTCTCGACCATCGGCACGCTCCAGCTCTTCGACGAGCCGTACGTGCTGACCGGCGGCGGGCCGGACAACGCCACCCTGACCGTCTCCATGTACCTGTACCAGAACGGCTTCCGGTACTACGACTTCGGCTACGCCTCCGCCGTCGCCTACGCCCTCACCCTGCTCGTGACGGTGCTCGGCGCCGTCCAGATGCGCCTGATGGGAGAGCGCGACAAGTGACCTCCCCAAGCGATACCTCCAAGAGCGATACCCCCCGGAGCGGTACCCCCCGGAGCGAGGCCGCCGGGCGCGTGAACCCCCTCGGGAAGCTGCGCGGCTGGCCGCTGACCTTCCTCCTCGCCGGCGTCACCGGGCTGTCGATCGCCCCCTTCTACTGGCTGGTGGTCTCCTCCACCCGCAAGGACACCGAGGTCTTCGACTGGCCGCCCAAGCTGCTGCCCGGCGGGAGCCTCGGCGAGAACCTGAGCCACCTGGAGCAGAAGATCGGCCTGCTCAGGGTGGTCGGGAACTCCCTGCTGGTGGCGGGGGTCCAGACGCTGGGCGCCCTCGTCGTGGCGCTGCTCGCGGGCTACGCCTTCGCCAAGTTCCGCTTCCGCGGCCGGACCCTGCTGTTCGCGCTGCTGTTCTCCACCCTCGTGGTGCCCGAACAGGTCATGCTGGTGCCGCTGTTCAAGATGATGACGAACTTCGGCCTGCTGGACACCTACCAGGCGCTGATCCTGCCCGGCCTGTGCGTGCCCTTCGCCGTCTTCCTGATGCGGCAGTCGCTGAGCAGCCTGCCGGACGAACTCCTGGACGCCGCCCGGGTCGACGGCGCGGGCGAGTTCCGGGTGCTGTTCAGCGTGGTGGTGCCGGTCATGAGGCCCGTGCTGGCAGCCCTCTCGATCTTCCTCTTCCTCGGCTCCTGGAACCAGTTCGTCTGGCCGCTGATCGCTCTGCGCAGCCCCGGGATGCACACCCTGCCGGTCGCCCTCGCGACCCTGCACGGCAACAAGAGCAACACCGACTACGGCGCGATCCTCTCCGGCACCGCGCTGTCCACCCTGCCGATGATGGTCCTCTTCCTGGTCCTCCAACGGCAGTTCATCTCCGGCCTGCTGGCCGGCGCCACGAAGGGCTGAACATGACCGAGATCTGGGAACCGCACGCCCCCGCCGTCGCCGGCGGCCTGCGTCCGCTCCACGCCGAGGGCCTGGACCTGCGGGTCAGCGGGAACGCGACCGCCCGCGGGGCGGGCGACGGAATCGTCGAGGTGACCGCCGAGGGGGAGGGCGACGTCCGGATCGAGTGGCGGGTGCCGTGCGTGGACGCCACCGCGTTCTGGACACCCGAGCCGCGCGGCACCGGCCGGCTGCCCGCCGCGTGGAGCGCCCCACGTCGCACCGGCCTGGCCGACGGCGCCCCGATCGCCGCCCTGATCGGCACCGGCGACCTCGCGATCTGCGCCTTCGCCGCCGAGCGCGTCGACGTCCTGACCGGTGCCGGAGTGCTGGAGGAGACCGGCGAGTTCCGCTTCTGGGCCCAGGCCGCCGGCCGGCTGACCGTCCGCATCGACACCTCCCGCCGGCACTTCGCGCGCTGCCTGGCCGACCTCGCCGCCTGGTGGTGGGCGGGCCGCGCGGCCGACATCCCCGCCATCCCCGAGGCCGCCCGCCGCCCCGCCTACTCCACCTGGTACTCGATGCACCAGGACGTCTCGCCGAAGGCCGTCGAGACCCAGGCCGCGCTCGGCAAGGAGCTCGGCATGGACGTCATCATCGTCGACGACGGCTGGATGACCGCCGACCGCACCCGCGGCTACGCGCACTGCGGCGACTGGGAGCCGGTCTCGCTGCCCGACACCGCCGCCCACGTCCAGCGCGTCCACGACCTCGGCGTGCAGTACCTGCTCTGGTACGCGCTGCCGTTCATCGGCAAGGACAGCGCCGCCTTCGAGGCGATCGGCCGCTACGCGCTCGCCGACGCCGCCCATCTGGGCGCGATCGTCGCCGACCCGCGCTACCCCGAGGTCCGCGCGTTCCTGGCGGGCCGGCTCGCCCGCGCCGTCGAGGAGTGGGGCATGGACGGGCTGAAGGTCGACTTCGTCGACTGGTTCGCCCGCGCCGACGCGCCGGAGCCCGGGCCCGAGGCCGACTGCGCCACCGTGGACGAGGGCGTCGAGCGGCTGCTCGCCGCGATCCGCGGCCGGATCACCGCGGTCAAGCCGGGGGCGATGATCGAGCACCGCCAGCCGTACGTCAGCCCCGGAATGTGGCCGTACGTCACCATGGTCCGCGCCACCGACTGCCCGCTCAGCCCGCAGGAGAACCGGCAGCGCACCATCGACGTGCGGCTCGCCGCCGGGCCCGTCCCGGTCCACGCCGACATGCTGATGTGGCACCCGGCCGAGCCGCCCGAGCAGATCGCCTGCCACCTGATCAACGTGCTGTTCTCGGTGCCGCAGGTCTCCGTGGACCTCGCGGCGCAGAGCCCGGGGCAGCGCGCGGCGATCGCCTTCTGGCTCGGCGTCTTCCGCGAGCACGTCGCCACCCTGCAGCTCGGCGAACTGCGCCCGGCCCGGCCGGACCTCGGCTACCCGATGGTCACCGCCGTCGGGGGCGGCACCGTCGCGGTGGCCCGCTACGCCGCGCTGCCGGTGGACGTCTCCGGTGCGCACTGGCGCACCCTGCTGGTCGCCAACGCCGACGCCGACCCGGACGTCCGGCTCACCGGCGGCGACGGGACGGCCGAGGCCACCGTGCAGGACGCCCGAGGGCGTATCGTCCGGCGGGGCGAGGTCGAGCTCGGCCGGGCGGGCGGCATCTCCGTGCCGCGCGGCGGGCTGCTGACCCTGCGCCGTCCGTAGAACCGAGCACCCGTCAGAGCCGAGCAGCCGTCCTGGAGCCTCCGATGCCCGAGGGAACACCCCGACCGCGCCGCGGCGCCACCACCATCGAGGAGGTGGCCCGCGCGGCCGGGGTGTCCCGGCAGACCGTCTCCAACGCGCTCAACGCGCCCCAGCGGGTCCGCCCGGACACGCTGGCCCGGGTGGCCGCGGCGATCCGCGAACTCGGCTACCAGCCCGACCAGTCGGCGCGCTCGCTGCGCAGCGGCGCCCGGCGCACCCTCGGCTACCTCGCCCCGGTGGACGACCCGTTCGACCCCAACCCGCTGATGGCCGGCTTCCTGGAGGCGCTGGTCGACGCGGCGGGGGCGTGGGGGCAGCGGGTGCTGCTGTTCCGCCCGGGGCGGGGTGCGGCCGAGGGGGCGGCCGGCCCGCCGGCGGCCATCGACGAACTGGTGGCGGCCCGCCAGGTCGACGGACTGGTGCTGGCGGACGTGCTGGACGACGACCCCCGGATCGGGCACGTCGTCCGGACCGGCCTTCCGTTCGTCACCTTCGGACGGACCGGCCCGGGGCAGCCCCAGCACTGGGTCGACATCGCCAACGACACGGCGATGGCCGTGGTCGTGCGGCACCTGGCGGCGCTCGGCCACCGCCGGATCGGGTACGTCGGCCGCGCCGAGGACCTGCCGTGGATGGCCGCCCGGCGGGCGGGCTTCCTCGCCGAGGCGGCCCGGCTGGGCCTGTCCGCGGTGACGGCGGCGCGGCCGGACGTCGCGGCCGTGCGGGAGCTGCTGCGCGGGCCCGAGCGGCCGACGGCCTTCGCGGCGGGCAGCGACCTGCTGGCGCTGGACGTCTACGAGGCCGTCCGGGCGGAGGGACTGGCGGTCGACCCGGCGGGGGTGGCGGTCACCGGCTTCCACGACACACCGCTCTGCCGCCACCTGCACCCCGCGCTGACCTCGGTGCGGCTCCCGCTGCGGGCGATCGCCGCCGCCCTGGTGGAGCGGCTGCTCGGCCAGGTACGGGGGGAGGCGCCGCCGGCGGGAGGGCTGGAGCTGGCCGCCGAGCTGGTGGTGCGGGCGAGTTCCCGGACGAGTCCGTAGCGGGCCCGTCAGGCCGGGTTGCCCTGCTCCCCGGTCGGGGCGACGATCAGCTCGCCGACCAACCGGGCTGCCGCCGCCCGGTGTTCGGCCGCCAGCGCGTCGTCGGTGACCAGCACGTCCAGTTGTTCCAGCGTGGCGAAGGAGGCCAGGCCGACCGCGTTCCACTTGGTGTGGTCGGCCACCACGACGACCCGGCGGGCGGACTGGAGGAAGGTCCGGTTGGTCTCCGCCTCGGCCAGGTTCGGGGTGGTCAGGCCGGCCTCGGCCGAGAGGCCGTGGCAGCCCATGACCAGCACGTTGACGTGCAGCGAGCGGATCGCCTGGTCGGCGACCGGCCCGACCAGCGCGTCGGAGGGCGTGCGGACGCCGCCGGTGCGGATCACCGTCGCGGTGGCGGGGGTGCCGTCCTCGTCGGGTTCCTCCAGCAGCTCCGCGATCCGCAGCGAGTTGGTGACGACGGTGAGGCCCTCGACGGCGCGCAGCTGCCGGGCGACGGCGAAGGTGGTCGTCCCGGCGGCCAGCCCGACCGCCGAGCCGGGCGGCACCAGGGCGGCGGCGGCCCGGGCGATGGCCTCCTTGGCGGGCAGCTGCCAGTTGGCCTTGGTCTCGAACCCGGGCTCGCCGCTGGCCGCCGCCTCCATGCGCACCGCCCCGCCGTGCACCTTGTGCACCAGCCCGCGGCGGGCCAGCGCGTCCAGGTCGCGGCGGATGGTCATGTCGGACACCCCGAGGTCCCGGACCAGTTCGGTCACCCGGACGCCGCCGCGCGCGCGGACCCGCTCCAGGATCAGCACGCGGCGCTGTCCGGCGAGCGGTTGGGCGCTGTCAGCCATCGGGGGTGCTCCTCGGGTCGGGGTGGTCCGCGTGACCGTTCGCCCGGCAGGCCGTCCGGCGGGCCGCGGTCACCGCCATCATGGCAGGCGCGGACCCCTTCCGGACAGCCAGGCCTGATGGATAATGTTGGATATTGTTGTTTCGTGTCGGATAGAGGGAAGAAGGCCATGGCCGGGACCCTGACCCAGCCCACCGCCAAGACCGCGACCACGCTCGCGGACGGGCGACAGCTGATCTACTACGACAGCGGCGCGGCCGTCCACCGGGACGCCGTCGACCGGCGCCCGCTCGACCCGCCCGCCCACGGCTCCGAGGTCCGGCTCGACCCGGCCACCGGGGCCTGGGTCACCGTCGCCGCGCACCGCCAGGCCCGCACCTACCAGCCCCCCGCCGAGGAGTGCCCGCTCTGCCCCTCCCGGGACGGCCGGCACAGCGAGATCCCCGCCGACGACTACCAGGTGGCCGTCTTCGAGAACCGCTTCCCCTCGCTGGCCGGCCCCCCGGCGGCGCTGGAAGGCGTCGGCGGACTGCGGGTCAGCGGCCCCGGCGCCGGGCGCTGCGAGGTGGTCTGCTTCACCGCCGACCACGACGCCTCCTTCGCCGACCTCGACGAGCGGCGGGCCCGCCTCGTCCTCGACGCCTGGACCGACCGCACCGCCGAACTCGCCGCCCTCCCCGGCGTCCGGCAGGTCTACTGCTTCGAGAACCGGGGCGCCGAGATCGGCGTCACCCTCGCCCACCCGCACGGCCAGATCTACGCCTTCCCCTTCACCACCCCGCGCACCGCCCGGATGGCCGCGCGCGCGGCCGAACACCGCGCCGCCACCGGCCGCAGCCTCTTCGACGACCTGCTCGCCGCCGAACGCGCCGACGGCGCCCGGGTGGTGCTCGCCGGCGAGCACTGGACGGCCTTCGTCCCCTTCGCCGCCCGCTGGCCGTACGAGGTGCACCTCTACCCGCACCGCCGGGTCGCCGACCTGACCGGCCTCGACGAGCCGCAACGTGCCGAATTCCCGCGCCTCTACCTGGAGTTGCTGCGCCGTTTCGACCGCCTCTTCGGCGCCGGCCGCACCCCTTACATCTCCGCCTGGCACCAGGCGCCCGCCGGCCAGGAGGACGAACTCGCCCTCCACCTGGAGCTGTTCACCATCCGGCGCGCCGCCGACAAGCTCAAGTTCCTGGCCGGGGTGGAATCCGGCATGGACGCCTTCGTCAACGACGTCACCCCCGAGGACGCGGCCCGCCGGCTGCGGGAGGCAGCCCTGTGACCACGCCCGCGAACACGCCCGTGAAGACTCCGGTGGACACCCCCGTGCTCTCCTTCGAAGAGCTCCACGGCCACGCCCCCGAGGGGGAGTGGGCCGCCCCCGGCCGGGTCAACCTGATCGGCGAACACACCGACTACAACCTCGGGTTCGTGCTGCCGATCGCCCTCCCGCAGGCCGTCCGCGCCCAGGCCCGGCGCCGCGACGACGGCCGGCTGCGGCTCTGGTCCGCCCAGGGCGACGGGGTGGTCGCCGACCTGGCCGTCGCGGACCTGGCCCCGGGCTCGGTGACCGGTTGGGCGGCCTTCCCGGCCGCCGTGGTGTGGGCGCTGCGCGAGGCCGGGCACCCCGTCGGCGGCGCCGATTTCCGGCTGGAGAGCGACGTGCCCAGGGGGGCCGGGCTGTCCTCCTCGGCCGCCCTGGAATGCGTCGTCGCGATCGCGTACGACGACCTGTACGGGCTGGGGCTGTCCGCCCCCGAACTCGCCCTGATCGCCCAGCGGGCCGAGAACGACTTCGTCGGCGTCCCCTGCGGGATCATGGACCAGATGGCCTCGATGTGCTGCCGCCCGGGCGCCGCCCTGCACCTCGACAGCCGGGACCTGGCGATGCGGCAGGTGCCGCTGGACCTCGCCGGCGCCGGCCTCGCCCTGCTGGTCCTCGACACCCGGGTCAAGCACGATCTCGGCGACGGCGCCTACGCCGCCCTGCGGGCCGGCTGCGAACGGGCGGCCGCGCTGCTCGGGCTGCCCGCGCTGCGCGAGCTGACGCCCGCCGCCCTGCCGACCGCGCTGCCCCGACTCCCGGAGGAGCTGAGGCCGCTGGTGCGCCACGTGGTCACCGAGAACGAGCGCGTCACGGCCGCCGTCGCCCACCTGGACGCCGGCCGGCCCGCCGCGCTCGGCCCGATCCTCACCGCCGGCCACGCCTCGCTGCGCGACGACTACCGGGTCTCCTGCCCCGAGACGGACCTCGCCGTCGAGGCCGCCCTCGCCGCCGGCGCCCACGGCGCGCGGATGACCGGCGGCGGCTTCGGCGGCTCGGTGATCGCCCTCGTCGACGCACCGGCCGCCGACACCGTCGCCGCCGCCGTCACCACCGCGTTCCGCGCGGCCGGCTACGCGGCCCCGCGCACCCTCACCGCCGTCCCGGCCGAGGGGGCCCGCCGCACGGGCTGACCGGGCCCGTCGAGGTCGGCTCGGCGCGGGTCACGGCTTCCGGGGGTCACACCTTCCCGGGGGTCACACCTTCGCGGGTTCGGGCCTTCCCGGGGTCACGCCTTGTGGTCCGCCGGGCGCTCCGGAGAAGCCTCCGCGAGCGCCCGGGTGACCGCCTCCACCCCGGCGCGCAGCCCGTACACCGGCGTGCCCGGCTGCTGGCGCCAGGACTCGTCGATCCCGCCCGCGTCCACGGTGTCGAAGCCCAGCTCGTCGATCAGCGCCCGGACCACGCGCTTGGCCGCCTCGTCGTCCGCCGCCACCGGCACGGCGATCCGCTCAGGGTCGCCCTCCGGGCGCGGCCGCTCCAGCAGGTCCTGCGCGTAGGTGCCGTTGAACGCCTTCACCACGGGGTGGCCGAGGTGCCGCTCCGTCCACCGGCTCTCGGTCAGCCCGTCGTCCTCGATCGCGTCGATCCGGCCGTCGCGCTGCTGCGGGTAGTAGTTGCCGGTGTCGATCACCGCCGCGCCCGCGGCCGCGCCGTCCAGCAGCCCGGCCGGCAGGTCCGGCACGTTCTTCAGCGGCACCGTCACCACCACGACCTGGGCCCCGCGCGCCGCCTCGGTGGCCGGCACGGCCGTCGCGCCCGTCTCCTCGGCCAGGGCGGCCAGCGACTGGGGACCGCGCGAGTTGGCCACCGAGACGTCGTGCCCGAGCGCCGTCAGCCGTCGGGTCAGGTTGCCGCCGATGTTGCCCGCACCGATGATGCCGATCTTCATGTCAGACCCCTGTTCGCGAGTGTCACACGTCTGTCGTCCTGCCCCAACCACCCGGTGGCGCCGTCGATTCCCGGTGCAGGGTGGTTCTTCCGGACCCAGGGCCGGGCCGAGCCTGGCCCCGGTTCCGCGGCCGTCGGGAGAGTGGGGGCCATGACCGAGCCCGCGACCGGCCGCGCCCCGGTGCCGGCCGTGCCTGGTCCCGGCAGGGCCAGGCACGGCCGCCCGCCTCCGGGTGAGAATCATCCCCATGAACCCGACCAGTGCCCTGAGCGAGTTCCTCCGCACCCGCCGCGCCCGGCTGCGGCCCGAGGACGTCGACCTGCCCGACTACGGCGGCCGCCGCCGGGTCGCCGGGCTCCGCCGCGAGGAGCTCGCCCACCTCGCCGGGGTCAGCGTCGACTACTACACCCGCCTCGAACAGGGCCGCGTCGGCAACCCCTCCGAAGCCGTCCTCGACGCCGTCGCCCGCGCCCTGCAACTCGCCCCCGACGAGTCCGGCCACCTCCACCGCCTCGCCCGCCCCACCCGCCGCGCGCCCCGCCGCCGCACCGCCCCGCAGCAGCCCCGCCCCTCCCTGCTGCGGCTGCTCGACCAGCTCGACCACGTCCCGGCCCTGGTGATGGGCCACCGGATGGACGTCCTGGCCTGGAACCGCGCCGCCGTCGCGCTGTTCGGCGACTACGGCGCCCTGCCGGTCGAGGAGCGCAACATCGCCCGCGGCACCTTCCTCGACCCGGCCTCGCGCGAGCTCTACGGCGACTGGACGGCCTGCGCCCGCGAGAACGTCGCCTTCCTCCACCTGGAGGCGGGCCGCCGCCCCCACGACCCCCTCCTCGCCGAACTCGTCGGCCGACTCTGCGTCCACAGCGAGGAGTTCCGCCACCTCTGGGCCGAACACCCGGTCGCCGACAAGACCTCCGGCCGCAAGCTCTTCCACCACCCCATCGCAGGCCCCCTCGACCTCGCCTACGACACGCTCCGCCCCGCCGACGACCCGGACCAGGCGCTCGTCACCTACACCGCCGACCCGCACACCCCGTCGGACGACGCCCTGCGCCTCCTGCTCTCCTGGTCGGCGAGCCGCTGAGCGGCCCGCTCCAACGGCCGTCCGCCTGAAGGGCGCGAGAAAGAGGACCGGTCGTAGGCCCTCGCGGGGGTCGAGGGCCTACGACCGGGGTTCAGGGGCGGGCAGGTATCAGTCGAGATCGTCGCCGAAGTCGGGGCGGACGCCCATGGCGAACTGGATCTCGTCGTTGCTGGTGCCCGCGGCGACCATCGGCCAGACCATGGCGTCCTGGTGGACGATGAAGTCGATGACGACCGGGCGG